>NZ_BAAGGP010000076.1:0-14144 GCF_054658615.1 Pseudolactococcus yaeyamensis | reverse complement strand
AATGCCATATTTATATTATATCAAAACCAACCGTCTACAACAAGTATGAAGTTGCAAAAAACTATCATATCCCTTGATATAATAGCTTTTGGGGGTGTATTTTTTAGTTTTAACTGTCAAACTCGGGATTATAGCAAAAAGTAAGAGATTTTAGTAAACACTAAACTAGCAAGCTTTCCAGAATTTTTCAATTTAAATCTTACAGGCTATCTGATTTCCAGTAAAATGACCAGATGTTATCAAAAGGCATTAACCCAAGTTTGATAATGACCGCATCACCAAGTCAATATCCTGATTTTCTAACTCTTGAATAATATGCAAATAGGTTTTTTGCGTTGTCGTCATGCTTGCATGCCCCAATCGTCTTGCAACACTCGCAATTGATACACCTGCAAATAAAAGTAAAGAAGCATGAGTGTGCCTTAGTCCATGTATGGTAATTATTGGAATACCCGCTGCTTTACAATGTCGCTCCAGATGACTATTTACTGTAGAATTAAAGATTTTACCTTTTACAAAAATTGGCGCATCTTCCGAGACATTTTTGACTAATTCTGAAAATTGAATAATCAATTGCCAATCCATCTGAATTTTTCTAACGGAAGAACGGTTTTTTGTTGGTAAAAAGCCACCTTCTCCTTTATAATTCCATGTTTTATTGATAGATAGTGTTTGTCTTGAAAAATCAAAGTCTTTCGGTGTTAGCGCAAGAGCTTCAGAAAATCTAATTCCTGTCTTAGCAATAAGTAAAATCAACCAATCCCAACTCATCTCTGCTCCCAAATTTAAGTCTGTGATAAGTGCATGTAATTCAAATTGATTCAAAAACTTCTGTTTTTTCAATCGTGGTGTCTTCCCTTTGATAATCGCCTTACGTGTCGGATCGCGGTTAATCATCCCTTCGTCTAGGGCATCTAAAATTGCACCTTTAAGTTGATGATGAAAATCCATCACAGTTTGGCGTTCATGATGAATGGCATAATCGTTCAACAGTTTTTGATATACTAATCTATCCATTTCCTCAATTTTTACAGTTGGAATTATTTTCTTTAACCATTCCTCAGCCATTTTATACTTTCTCATTGTAACTTCGCGAATGGCACCTTCTTTATAGATTTGAACCCACCGACCATAGTACACGTGAAAAAGCTCCGTTTTGTCATTAAAATTGTACATTCTTGACTCCTTTTTAGATATAAAATAAATTTCCTAAATATTGGATTTAGGTATATTTATTTTACAAAAAACCTTACGCTGATGAAGGGTGATGGTGTGGTCTAGCTCAATAAAAAAGCCACCAATCTCTTGTTGTTCGTCGTTATTAGGTGGAATCATTAATCCTGTATCAAAGAAATCAACAGCAGTAATATTCAATAATCCATGATTTCTTGCCCCTTCAGCAGCTCGTATAGCAACTTCCTTATGCCATCCATCTGTTTCATAATACGAAACAAGAAAATCGCTATTTACTTTGAAGGGGAGAAAAGCAATATAAAGAGTTGATAGAACGCCTTCATCATACATATCAAGCCGCTTTATAGCTCCCCATGGAAAATCTTTAGAGTAACTTTTATTGTATGCAAATTCCCCTTTTTGGAGTAGATAATATCCAGACATATCCTTACTAGCAATCTGTTTATTAAAAAAAGTTATCTGGTCTACCAGTCCATATTGTGCAGATATTGTTAATGGCAATGTTGACTCCAAATTTTTGTTTTTTCTCGTAACACGATTCACAATATCTTTCAACTTACGCTGTTCCCAAGGGTGTGTTTTTGTTAGATTTATTTTTAATTCCTTATCCTTGGGAACAGCGTAAGTTGGGGGAAGTTGGCAAAATAGTAACTGGTTCTACCCCACCAACTTCAAATGCTGATAATTATTCATCAGATGGTTCTCCATGGGTTACACCAACAGATATTAATTCCCAAACAATTTTTGATTCATCTAAAAGGCTTTCTGCTCAAGGAGAATCAATATCAAGAATGGTTCCAGTTGGTACTATACTTGTAACAAGTATTGCTAGTATTGGAAAAAATACAATGTTAACAGTACGTGGGAGTTTTAATCAACAGATTAATGGAGTTATTCCAAACAAAAATAATGATTCATATTTTCTACTTACTATGTCGGAGATTTGGTCGAAAAAGATGAAATCATTTGCAAGTTCAGGCACTATGCAAATCGTAAATAAGACTGAATTTAGTAAAATGAAATTTGACT
Organism: Pseudolactococcus yaeyamensis; assembly: GCF_054658615.1. Lineage (NCBI taxonomy): Bacteria > Bacillati > Bacillota > Bacilli > Lactobacillales > Streptococcaceae > Pseudolactococcus > Pseudolactococcus yaeyamensis. The sequence goes on along the minus strand of NZ_BAAGGP010000076.1, from coordinate 11,921 downwards.
TCCCTAAATCAAAACAAGAACAAGCCCAAATCGGACAGTTATTTTCCGCTCTCGACCACACCATCACCCTTCATCAGCGTAAGCAAAAAGAGCCCGAAATCGGACTCTTTCACTCAATGTTTGAACATATCAAGAAATTGCTGTAATTCGGCTTGTGTTTCATCATCAGTACCACTCAAATCAGCCATCATCTCAAATAATTTTTGAGTTGAGGTGTCAATTTCAGTTTGAACTTCTTTAAGTTCTTTCGCCACTTCAGCTAACGAGATAGGTTCTTCTTCCTCGAAAGTATCAACATATCTTGGAATATTTAAATTATACTCATTTTCCTTTATTTCGTCCAAAGTCGCAACATAAGCAGATTTATCAACATTTTCACGGTTTTTATATTTCTCAATGATATCATTAATTTGTTCATCCGAAAGAATATTTTGATTTTTTCCTTTTTCGAATTCTTTTGATGCGTCAATAAATAAAATATCTTTCGTTTGTCGTGCTTCTCGACCTTTAAAGACCAATACACATGTTGGAATACTTGTACCATAGAATAAATTAGCAGGTAAGCCAATCACAACATCAAGTAAATTATTATCAATGATGTTTTGACGGATTTTCCCCTCTGATCCGCCACGGAATAACACACCATGTGGCAGTACAATGGCCATTGTACCCGATTTTTCTAAGTGATACAGACCATGCAAAATGAATGCATAATCTGCTTTTGAAGCTGGTGCAATACCATAACCCTTGAAGCGATTATCTTTTGTACGATCCATTTCCTTAATATCCCAATTTTGTGAATAGGGCGGATTGGCAACGACGGCATCAAACTTTAAGGGAATTTGAATGCCTTCATTTTCCGAAAAAGGCCAATCTGCATTTAGGGTATTAGCACGTCGCAAATCCATGTTCCGATAATTGACATCATGCATCATCAAGTTCATCCGTGCCATATTGTAGGTCGTTGTATTCAGCTCTTGACCGTAAAACCAAACACTACCTTCTTTTTCACCATTCGGCAATTCTTTTTGAACCGTAAGCAATAAAGAACCTGAACCCATTGTCGGGTCATATACACGAAATTGCTCATCACGTTGCGTAACTGATGCTGTAACAATTTTAGATAAAATCTTACTTACTGCATGAGGCGTATAAAATTCTCCACCTTTTTTTCCTGCACTAGCCGCAAATTTCTCAATCAATTCTTGGTAAACGTCACCTAAAATATCCCGTCCTGATTCATCTTTAAATTCAAAGTTATTAATCATCAACACAATATCATTTAAAGCTTTGGCACGTTCATTCGTACCATTTCCAAGTCTTGTATCTCCAAGATTGACATCTGAAAAAACATAGGCGAAATCTTCTGCTGTCGTTGGATTGCGTTTGCTATTAATACTAAATGAATCAAACATGTCTTGAAAATCACTTGCTTTAATCTTATGATTTTCAATTTTTGAAACTAATTTTATCCAAGTGTATTCCGGATCAATCGCATAACCGATGCCCTTAGCAATTTCTTCGAGATAATCTTCTTTATCCTCGTCGTCATCTGTCAAATCAAGGAAATCTTCTAAATCATTCTTAATCAAATAATCATTTTGATTTTCTGATAAATAGCGATAGAACATAAAAGGCAAAATATAGTTTTTATACTCATTAGCATCCATCGTGCCACGCAGACGGTTCGCCATCTCCCAAAGTTTACCGCTTATATCATTAACAATACTCATTATGTATCTCCTATTTTATTTATTACTTAACTAAATCTATATTTTCATTAGATAAACATCTTTTGTAACAATGATTTTTTCATGTCTTGCAAAGCCTTTAACTTACGCTGATGAAGGGTGATGGTGGTATCGAGTAATCTTAAATAGCCTCCAATTTTCTTCTGTTCATCTAAATTTTCAGGATAAGAAACGATAGTTTTCTTTAGATTGTTCTTACTAATTGACGATACTTTTGTACCTTGCATTAATTTCAAAAGTTGGCTGTGATAAATATTGGAATTGATATAATAACCAATAAAAAAATCCGCCATCTTTTCCATTGGTCGTGCAACAATTGTATGGAGCCCTGAAACAAGATTTTTATCACTTAACCCATTAACTTCAACTGCTTTACCAACAGTGTCGTCTTCAGCAGCATCTGCAAAAATTACATCACCATTCTTTAATAAATTCGGTTTATACTTATCCAATAGTCCATCAGTTATGGATGGAATTTTATCTGTTTCAACATCAAGAATTGAGCCATAATTTACAAGAATATCACCATAGTGAACATTTTTAATTTCTCCTTTATCATAGTTAAGTTGCGAGCGAGATAAAGAGTTGGTAGAAACCGAAAAATCAAAAACTTCCCCCAGTTTACGCTGTTCCCATGCGTATGGATTTTCAGAATTTTGTTCTCCGCCATTTTCTTCAAACAATTTTTTAAACTCAGTAAATCGAATTTCAGGATTTTGTTCTCCATTTTTCGGAAATAACTTTTGAAGATACGATTTTTTCATTTTTTCAAGCGTTTTTAACTTACGCTGATGAAGGGTGATGGTGTGGTCGAGAGACTTGAAAAGCTTTCCAATTTTAGCTTGTTCTTCAACTTCTGGCACAGTGATATTCACATCCGCAACAAGTTGCTTATTGAGTCCACCACGAGTTCCGTCACCTGATGAAATCATTCGAAGTTCATCGTACCGACTTTCCAAATTTTGATAGATAAACTCTGGATCAAATGTCTCATCCACTTCGATTGCCGCAATAGACTGATTGGTGGTTATCGAAATTTCAGTAATAGCAACAGTTCCACGAGTTTTACCTTGTCCAGCCAAAGCTATAAGAACTGATTTCTCCTTCACCCAACGAGCACTTGAATTTTCTAAACCTTCTTGAGAAATATGATTGTCAGTTGAAAATAATCTTTTCTTATTCACTTCTCCAGATGACATCCAAGGAATTTCCTTTGGCTCCCAGTATGAAAGAATGCCAGTCTTAGGAGTTCCGCCAGCTTTAATTTCTGCATGGTCTCCCAACTTACGCTGTTCCCACGCGTATGGATTTTCAGAATTTTGTTCACCACCATTTTCTTCAAAAGCTTTTTCAAACTCACTAAATCTTATTTTAGGATAATTTTTATTCATTTATTTTCCATTTCTATCACTGTACAAAAAGGGCTCTACAACTGTAGAACCCTTTCCTCATTTGACCCGACTTGGCGCACGCACTTCATTGAGCGGACATTTACGTCCCTTTCATTACCTAATATCTTATCATTTTTTGACACAATTTGTCAAATGAAAGATTTATAGATAGTGTACCAATGCTGAGAAAATATGATAAAGATCTACAAGATTTTGATTTTCTTTATATTTATCTGAATATCGCAAGCAGCCTTGAAGCAACTCATTGCCACGTTCTCTACGATAGCCCAAAAGTTCTGCCGAGGCATACTCTTTTTCCAATGCAAATAGCGAAATTAAATCATTTACTTTTTTAGAAGTCACAAATTTCCGTTCAATCCCAATACTTCTGGCATAATCTTGAACTGCCGCAGATGGATATTTTTTTAACTGATTTTTTCTGCCAAAGAAATTAATCATTAAGACATTGTTATGGGCACAAGCATTTCGGATATATTTTGCGCTGATGCAAAGATTATTCATTTTCTTTAAACGTTGATTATCATATTTTTGATAGTAAAATTGCACAAAATCAACGAGTGAGCCAAAATCCATCAACTCAATCAACGTCCATACCGGAATATGTGCATGTCGTTTATCAAACATATCATTTTGATATCGACTTCGCTCAAACTGACTATAAAATTTATTGTAAGAAAACGGATAAGACGCCGAAAACTCTTGGACAAGCGTATAGCCATCTTCTTTTTCTTTTTCATTTTCTGTTATCAGTCGCATGAGCTGAATTTTTATCGAATGCTCAATATCTAAAGAAATTTCCATCAAAAAATATCTGATTTGCATATCTATCGAGGCCAAATCTACTAAATTGGCAAAGTCTAATTGAAAATATCGACCATCTTTTTTGTAAAAGTTTTTCCGAAAAGCTGAGATTTTATAGTAATAATTCTTGTTCTGCAAAACATGGATTGCCTGAGATTTCGTCATTTCCTCAAACATCACACCTCGCGTATCAAGACTGGCAATTAATTCTGAAAAAGATAATTTACCTTTGCCATCCGTCATCTCTACTCTCCTTTTTTCATATCATCTGCCATTTCGTAAAAAGCTTTACGGAACTCTATGCGATATTTCACCCAAGACAATGCCGCAACTTCATCAGAGGCAAGCTCTTCATAATCTGATTTGGCTGCATTCATCATATCTGTCATTTCATTTTGCTTATCCAAATCTTCTTGCCCAAATTTATGTTTTTGAATCAATGTTTCAAGATGGCGTGGTGTTGCCGTGTTATCAAGTCCCCATTTCTGGATAAACGCTCTTAAAATTTTGATATTGCTGTCTTTTTGAAATTTTTCCATCGCTTGATTCATTTCTTCCACATTGGTAGGCGCAGGATATTTTTCAAATTCAAATTCTTTGACAAAAATTTTCTCAACAAAATCAGATATTTTTGCTTTCTCATGCTCATTTTCAGATTTTGCAATCTCAAAATGAATTTCTTTGCGAGTTTCTTCGGCATCCACCATTTTATCTTCATGGACTGCATCAGCCATTTTAGCAATCAAATCAACCAAATAATCATAGTCAATCTTAATATCATGAATATGAATCATCTCAAGATTAACTTGTGAAATATCAATATTTTCACTTTTGGCGCGACGTTCTTTCAACTCACCAGCAATTACTATGGTAAGAATGACTTCTTCGTCTTCAGTAATCCCAATTCGTTGATAGAAATCCTCAACATTATCATAAGCAGAAATCGGATTATCATCATCATCAACAGCATACTGTTTAAGCTGTGAAAGCAAACGGTTGTAATCTCTTAAAAGTTCAAATGCGTCATCCTGTGCTTTTTCACTATCAGGCACTTTAATAAACTTGTCTGTTAAAACCGATAACTTTTCAACAACCTCTTTTACTTCTACTTGTACTTGACTAAATGGTTTAGAGATAATGCCTGAGTCTTCATTGAGTTCTTTCAATTCATCTAGCGAAAGTTGCTCATCAGCAGATGCTCGGTTAGAATAAATCGCAAACGCTTCATTCATTTCTTGTTCATTTTGTTTAGGCCAACGATAATTCACCACATTACCTCTTGGTTTTTCAATCATATTGTGCATGCGATTCGTCCTAGAATAAGCTTGAATTAAACTTCTGCCTTTCAAGGTACGGTCAATATAAAGCGTGTTAAGTTCAGGCGCATCAAATCCTGTTAAAAGTTGTTCAACTACAATAACTAAATCTAGATAGTTACCATCATCAGCAGTTTTATTTAGTCTACTTGTTAAATCCTCTGTGTATGCTTTAACCGTCCTCATATCATACGGCGCATTCGTTTTCCCAAAAAACATTTGATTATAATGCTGAATCGCCCGATGTAAATTTTCATTCGTTTTGAGTTGATTAGCACCATTTGAAGTATCATCTGAAAAACTTACCGCAACTTTTAGCTGTTCCTGTTCAGGCAATGTTTTGTTTTTCTTTACAAACGCATCAAAATACGTCATCGCTCGTGGTGTACTGGCTTTATTGCCTCCCACGTGAACTGTAAACAAGGCATTATATTTTCGATTATTTGAACGCTGTTTCCAATTTTCGAAAATATCTTCAACGACAAGCGCTACATGCTCTTCACTGGTATCGTAAACACTTCCCTTGATACTATCATCAATTTCTTCATCTGATGGATTTTCTGGGGCTTTAATTGTATTTTTAAATTGCACATTAAATCCGAGAACATTTCTATCTGCGATAGCCTCTTTAATCGTATAGGCGTGGAGAATATCCCCAAAAATCTCTCTCGTTTCTGGAAATTTGGGCGTTCCTGTATAACCGATCCAAGCAGAATTAGGAATCGCATCTCGAATGCTTTTCAGCATTGGAATTTTTTCTTTCCCTCCTTTACGACTCACCGTTTCACTGGTCGAGCGATGCGCCTCATCAACGATAAATAAGATGTTTTGATTGAGCGGTTTAAAATCTTCTCGAACAACGTAGCGAGACATTTTTTGAATGCTTGTTACAATAATATTATTATCACTTTTTTTCGTCAGTTTTCTATGAAGATCAGAAATATTAGCCGTATCGCTAATCACTCCTGTTTTTCCTTCAAAACCAGCGACTGGATCATATGCTTGATAAGCGTCAGAAGTTTGATTCGTTAAAGCTACTCGGTCAACCAGAAAAATAACTTTATCTACGTTAGACAGCCGACTTGAAAGCCAAGCAGTCTTGAAACTTGTAATCGTTTTTCCTGAACCCGTCGTATGCCAAATATAACCTAGTTTCCCATCATCATATTTAAAATCAAACTTTCGGACTTTATCTAGGACACGTCTTGTCGCATAAACTTGATAAGGACGCATCACTTTGATACTCTCTTTATTTTTAGTGCCATCAAGAATCATATAGCGCGTTGCCAAATCATGCGCCATGGGAATTGACAACACTTCATCTGAAAATTTTTCCCATGAACGAACTGGCTTTGCGTCCTCTTCATATTGCCAGTTAAATGCAAATGCACGATTAAAGCCATTCAAAGGCGTATTCGCCATATATCGAATATCATGCGGCGTCATAGCAACTAAAATTTGAACTGTTGAAAAAATATCCGAATATTGCTTTTCAGCAATATACTGCTCCATTTGATTTAAAGATTCTGTTGTCGAATGAAGTGCCTTTTTCAACTCAATCTGAACAATCGGAAGACCATTAATCAACAAGGTAATATCAAACCGACGATCCTTCTTACCATCAATAATTTTTGGACGCCGAATTTGATTAACAATTTGATAAACTGTATCGCCACCTCCAACTTGAGCTTGATCGAAAACAGTCAAAAAAACGTGCTTGCCATTATCTAAATCGACTTCAATTTCAGAAACACCATTGACACCGTAAAGAAATTGCCCAGCTTTATAAGGCGTTTGAATACTAGAAATAACTTTTTTGACTTGATTAAATTCAGTAATCGACAAAGGATTATCTAAGCGCGCTTGATTATTTTGCTCTAAAATTCTTTTGAAATTTCCCCAAAGTCGCTCTGTCGTTGTAATTTCTGGTCGATATTCCCATTGTTTTACGCCACCGATTTTCGTGAGATGATCAATAACTTCCTTTTCAAATGCAAGTTCTGATTTCGTCTTGTTTTCACTCATAGCTAAATGTCCTTCATATTTTTTTCAAGCATTTCATTTGTAAGTTGGTTGAGTAAATCGGCTTTTCTTTTTAACGCCATTTGTAACTTCAAAGATTCAATATAAATCCCGCCAATCTGTTTCTGTTTTTCAATGTTAGGTAATGGTATAACCATGTCATTCAATGCTTTAATCGGGATCCTTTGAATCGTCAAACCCATTTTTTCTCTCTCTTTTTGCTTTTGAACATCTCGAAAAACATTAAATAGATAAAGAAAATAGTTTTTATCAAGCCTATCACTTATGAATCGAACTTCTGTAAAATTAAGAGAGATGATTTTTCCTGCATTTAAACTGCCAACTTTAGTTGCAAGATGAACTGAGTTACTGATGACAACAGTCCCTTCTACAAGATAGTTAGCTTTTTGCTTGATATCAGTCATTTCAGTATCCCTGTTATTTACTAAATAGTCACTATCTAAGTTAAAAGCATTTTGATCATAATAGTTAATCTCTTGATTGTCATATTGTTCTTTTGCTCTTGTCGGATTTATCCCAGGAACCAGAATGACTAAATCACTTAACTTGTTTTTTCCCATCTCTCTCCTTCTTTTACATTTTCCAGAAATACATCTATATTTCATATTATATTCTTCCTCACTCAGCATGTCAACTATTTTTTGAAATATTTTTTTATTTCAAAAAGCCAAGATGTTCCCATCTCGGTTTTTCAAACTAGGTATTTAATAATATCACATAAAATTCTGCGGTTCATTGTCAATGATAATCCGTAAATTTTTATTGTCAGGTGCTTGGCTCAAGTCTAGGACTTGATTGAGCGCCTGTGCTAAATTATCTTCAAACCGATATTTGATTAGCAGTTGATAGTGATAGAGGTTATGCGTCCGAGCGATGGGTTTTGGAATAGGTCCCAAGACACGTGCCTTTTCTGACAAATTAGCCTTAAGTAATGCCATGATTTCATAGGATTTTTTGACGACTTCATCTTCATTTTGGTGCGAGACGACAAGCTGTACAGTATAAAAATAAGGCGGATAATTCAGCTTTCGTCTAAAGGCCATCTCTACTTGATAAAAGCCTTCATAATCATGCGCTTGCGCTAAACGAATGGCGTAATGGTCTGGATTAAAGGTCTGAATCAAGACTTGACCTTTTTTATCGGCGCGACCTGCACGACCTGCTACCTGTGTAAGCAGTTGGAAAGTGCGTTCAGATGCGCGAAAATCGGGTAAGTTCAGGGCTGTATCAGCATTAATAACGCCAACCAAGGTAACGTTTGGAAAATCAAGGCCTTTGGCAATCATCTGCGTCCCCAAAAGAATGTCTGCTTCACCTGCCCCAAAACTTGACAAAATCCGCTCATGAGCGCCTTTTTTCTTAGTGGTATCAACATCCATCCGTAAAATTCTGGCTTCAGGCATGAGCTCTGACAATTCCTCTTCAACTTTTTGCGTGCCACTACCGTAATACCTAATTTTCTTGCTTTGACAATTGGGACAAGTATGAGGAATACCTGTCGTGTGCCCACAATAATGACAGTTCAAGGTTTTAGTATCCATGTGAAGGGTTAACGAAATGTCGCAGTTTGGACATTCTGGTACAAAACCACAATCCCGACACATGATAAAAGAGGAATAGCCACGCCGATTAAGCATAAGGACGACTTGCTCTCGTTTCGCTATTTTTTCTGAAATTTTATCAAGTAAGACTTCTGAAAAAGAGACTGACTTGTCATTCAAGTGCTTGCGCATATCGAGAATTCTAACCTCAGGAATTTCAGCCTGATTGTTGGCACGTTGCGTTAGACGCAGGAGTTGATACACATTTTTCTGCGCTCGTGCACGCATTTCAAGACTAGGCGTCGCAGAGCCTAAGACCAACGCCGCACCATGATACTGCGCCCGCCATATGGCAACATCTCGCGCATGGTAGCGGGGATTGCTATCTTGTTTATAACTGGTTTCATGTTCTTCATCAATAATGATAGCACCTATGTTGTGCAATGGCGCAAAAATTGCGGACCTCGCCCCAACAACAACCTTAGCTTTTCCAGATTTGATTTTACGCCATTCATCATACTTTTCGCCATCGGATAAGCCCGAGTGCATGATTGCCACATGCTCACCGAAACGTGCGATAAAACGATTGGTCATAAGTGGCGTCAGAGAAATCTCCGGCACTAACATAATCGCCGTTTTGCCTTGTTCAATCATGTGTGCAATGACTTGTAAATAAACCTCTGTTTTACCAGAGCCGGTCACACCTTCTAAAAGAAACGGTTTATCTTGTCTATCAATAATCGCCTCATAAGCGGCCTCCTGCTCAGAATTTAAAACCTTATGTTCATCTGAGGCAATGGTCTCAAAATAACCTTGAGCCCGAGAAACTTCAATCTCTGTTAGACTCAAAACACCTTCTGATACGAAAAATTTAACAATCTCCCGTGAAAAAGCCTTGACCAAATCCGTGTAATCCCAGATACTTTGTGCGACATGGTTTTGTTCTTGTAGAAACGTTTGTAGCGCCAAGCGCTTTTTAGCACGAGCAGAGATTGGTAACTCATCTAACTTTTGCTTATCAGCCAACGTTAACCGTTTCTTAGTCTTAATAGTTTCTTTAGACTGGGCGACATACTGAACTGAAATTTTACCTTCACGATGAAGTTTCATCATGACAGCCTGTTCACTTTCATCCAAACTGGAGAAATGCAAAGCCTGATTGCCATTAAAATACTGTTTAGAGATGCTTTCATCCTCTGTCGTTAAAACTTTATCATAAGACGAATTGAGTAGATTAGGTAGCATGGCTTTGAGTATCGATATTTTATAAGAAAAAACCGTTTCTCGCATGGCATCAGCTAAAGCAAGTTGTTCAGCATTCAACACTGGCTCAAAATCTAAAACTTCGGCAATTGATTTCAGTTCTTGCCCAGTCGATTCCGAAGATGTTTCAACTTCAAAGCCGATAACAAAACCTTGCATCAAGCGGTTACCTCGCCCAAATGGCACATGAACACGCATCCCGATTTGAAGCAAATCGGCAAATTCTTCTGGTATGAGGTAAGAAAATGGTTTGTCCGTTTGCATGGTCGGCACATCAACAATGACTTGTGCGATTTTTTGAGACATAGCAACTCCTTTATGGCATTTAAAATGAGGCAGTAAGTAACGTTCACAACGCTTACCCCCGCATGCTCGGATTGAGTAAAATAAAAAACTGCCAAAGCAGTTTGTATTTCACTCAGCATCAGCGTCTACTTCAACCGCAGCAGATGCTTCTGGTGTTTCTACTGCCGCCACAACTGGCACCTCAGTAACACCCTTATCTTTACGTTGTTTCGCTTCTTCTTCTGCTTGTTCTTTAGCAATTTGCTCTTTGATCTTACGTTCTTCATCAATTTTACGCAGACGTTCTAATTCGCGTTTTTCTTTCAAAGCCAGAAGTTTTGCTTCAGGTGCTGGGTGAATGCTGACGTTACCCTCTGCTAATTCTTCCAAGGCTTGCAAGGTCGGTTTGACAGATGAAAATGATTGAGTTGCAGCTTCGCCATCTCGTAATTCATGGGCACGCTTAGCTTCCAAAACAACGAGTGAATATTTTGAATTGACTTTATCTAACAAGACATCGATTGACGGTTTTAACATCATAATTTGATAACCTCTTTATCATTTAATTCTAGTTTCTCAGGTGTCCTATCTTAATAACGACAGACAGATGAGTGACATTGTGTATGCAATAACTTTATTTAATCTTCTGTGTTGCGGCATCCAACATGTCTTGATAGCGACCAATCACACGATCCACCCTGAAGTGTTCAGCTTCTACGATTTTTTTCACGCGCTCAACCGCGAGATGGACTTCATCGTTGACAACTGCGTAATCATATTCACTCATGAGCTTGATTTCCTCACGCGCTTTCGCCATTCGCTCATTGATGACTTCAAGACTGTCTGTACCACGTCCGCTGAGTCGGTCACGTAATTCATCCAAATCAGGTGGTGTCAAAAAGATAAAGACACCATTTGGCACTTTTTCCTTGACTTGTAAAGCACCTTGAACTTCAATTTCAAGGAAAACATCCTTGCCTTCATCTAAAGTTTGATTGACATACTCTAGGGGTGTGCCATAGTAATTGCCGACATACTCCGCATACTCAAGCATTTGCCCCGCCTTGATTCTCTCCTCAAACGCTTCACGCGTACTGAAAAAATAATCCTTACCATCAACTTCACCTAGCCGTTGCTGACGCGTCGTCATGGACACAGAATATTCAAATTGATGCTGGCTCGATTCAAAAATCGCTGCCCTTACAGTTCCTTTTCCGACCCCAGAAGGTCCAGAAAAAACGATTAGTAGTCCACGTTCTGGCATGTTTGCACTCTTTCTTTCAGAGGATGACACAAAAAAATCAAGACTTTTCATGCGTCCATTCAGTTATTTTTATATTCTACCATAAATTCTTTAGTTTGAAAAGGTACTTACTTCATTCACACGGTCGTTTCATAAATTAGTCTTGAAAAATTAACCAAAAGTGCTACACTGCCATTAGGAGAACAATATGACACTACAAGAAAAATTTATGATTATAGAAGATTCACGAGATGAAAGATACGTTA
>NZ_BAAGGP010000075.1:0-14146 GCF_054658615.1 Pseudolactococcus yaeyamensis | reverse complement strand
GTGCATCAAAGTTTCGAAGTGTCAAAAGCTTGTTTTTGTAAGCGAAGAAACTTTGAAGTGAAATAGTTTGTGATTGCGTCAGCAATCCGATCGTAGTGAGCTTAACGGTGTTAAGACAAACTATTGAACATGTCACAGGATAGGTAAAAAGATATATTGGGAGACAAATTCCAATACATCAGAAGTTCGGGAAGTAGCTCAGCTTGGTAGAGTACTTGGTTTGGGACCAAGGTGTCGCAGGTTCGAATCCTGTCTTCCCGATAAATTAGAATATTGAAGACGATGGCGTAGCCAAGCTTTTAAGAGAATTAAGGATTTGCCGTAGGCGATAAACGCAGCTTGTGCGTGTAAATCCTCTATTTTCCTAAGAAGTCAGTCTGAAGTTCAACTAGATTAACGGCTGCTTTCAGTCGTTTTTTTGTATTTACGATTATTGGCCTAAATTTGTTATAATGATAAGAGATAGCTTGAGGTGATGAGATGAGAGTAGTTGCGGGACAATATGGAGGGAGGATCCTCAAAACCTTAGAGGGTAAAAATACACGACCTACCGGCGATAAAGTTAGGGCGGCTATTTTTTCTATGTTAGGACAATACTTTGACGGTGGACTTGTTTTAGATTTATATTCGGGTTCAGGTGGTCTTGCGATTGAGGCCATTTCTCGTGGATGTGATAGGGCGATTATGGTCGAAAAAGATAGGCAGGCTCAGCAAGTGATTCAAGCCAATATTGAAATGACAAAAAATAGTGAGCGCTTTAGACTGATGAAAATGACATCAGATAAAGCCATCTTATTGTTAAATGAATCTTTCGATTTAGTCTTTTTAGATCCACCCTATGCCAAAGAGCAGATTGTTAAGGATATTGAAAAACTAGAAGATAATGAGCTTTTATCGTCAGAGGTGACGATTATCTGTGAAACGGATAAATCTGTTGAACTGCCTGATAGCATTGCGAATTTTTGCCTCATCAAGCAAAAAAGTTATGGGATATCGAAAGTGAGTCTATATGAACGCAGTTGAACAAGCATTTTGGCAGAAATTTGGAGCTGAGACTAACATTGAAGCCGCATTATTGGGGTTGAACGAGTCATTTGGTGCAACAAAAGAACTGGCACGTTTAGAGGGTGGGAGCGACTTATCAATCGCTTATTGGCAAGCAGTTCATCGTGATTTTTTCAAGACGGCGTTTGCTAAAGAAAAACTGACTTATACTTATGATGAGGAGAATCTTGCTTTAATTTACGAAGAATTTGAGGTGGTTTACCAATGAAAATCGGCTTATATACAGGCACATTTGACCCCATCACCAATGGTCATTTGGACATCATCCACCGCGCTGCGAAACTTTTCGACAAACTCTATGTCGGTATTTTCAACAATGACAAAAAAAATCCCCTCTTTTCATCAACTGAGCGGGCAGGGATAATGCGCCAGCTATTGGCGGATTATGAGCACATTGAAATCATCGTTCACGAATCGGATTTAACGGTTAATGTCGCTCAAAAATTGGGCGTGACAGCGTTGGTTCGAAGTGTGAGAAATGCACAAGACCTAGACTATGAGTCAGCCATGATTTATTTTAACCATGAGATGACCGGGGTTGAGACTGTTCTGCTCGCAGCCAGTCCAACCTTACAGTATGTGAGTAGTACAAGAATGAAGGAGCTAGCACATTTTGGCGTTGATGTGTCAAAATGGGTGCCGACGCTTGTTGCACTTGAATTGGAGAAAAAATTTGATCAAAAATAGAAAATCATTTATTAATGTTCGCTGGGGCATTGTTAGTCTTGTTGGCGTTCTAGTCCTTATCGGTATGTTGCTCCCCCTGCCTTACTATGTTGAGATGCCTGGCACGACTGAAGATGTTGGCACGATGGTCAAGCTCAAGCAGACACCATTATCCCCAAAATCTGAAAAAGGATCTTTAAATTTAACGACTGTTTCGATGATGCGGGCAACGGGGGCGAGTTTGCTTTATGCTGCGGTAACGGACTTCACTGATGTTTATAGTAAAGCAGATATGATGGGGGAACAGTCGGATGCTGACTATAATCGGATGAATGCTTTTTACATGGAGAGTGCGCAAAATGCAGCCGTATATGAAGCTTTTAAACTAGCTGGTAAACCTTTTGAGTTAGAGTATAAAGGTGTTTATGTTTTAGATGTTATGGCAAAATCAACTTTTAAGGATATCTTGCATATCGCCGATACGGTAATGGGAGTCAATGGGCAAAACTTCAAGTCTTCTGAGGAGTTGGTGGATTATATCAAGTCTCAAAAGATTGGCGCTAAGATTTCGGTTCAGTATACAGATGAAGCAGGGGAGGCGAAATCTGCGGACGGTCAAACGATTAAGATATCAGATGGTAAGGCTGGGATTGGGATTGCACTGGTAGATCATACGACTGTTAAGAGTACGCCGTCTGTGACAATTGATGCGGGTGCGATTGGTGGTCCTTCGGCAGGGATGATGTTCACGCTCGACATCTATTCCCAATTGACAGGGAAAGATTTAACGCAAGGGCGGGAGATTGCTGGTACTGGAACAATTGAAAAAGATGGCATCATCGGTCGAATTGGTGGCATTGATAAAAAAGTTGCTACCGCAAGCAAAAATGGTGCCGAAATTTTTCTAGCACCTGATGATGAGATTACGAAAGAAATGAAAAAAATTGAGCCGAGTGCCAAGTCAAATTATCAAGAAGCGGTTGCTGCGGCTAAAAAATTGAAAACGAAAATGAGGATTGTGCCGGTGAAAACGGTGCAGGATGCGATTGATTATTTGGAAAAAAATTAAGAGTATTCTTGATTTTACTTCTATACAAGAGAGACATTGTTTGTCTATGAAAGTTGGTCGGAAGATTGTGAAAACAATTGCTGACTAATTTTTTTGACTATTTTGTGAAATTAATAACTTGATTTAGCAGGAGTTAAACCGTAATAAATGAATAATTTCACAAACTTTTTCACTTCACAAATTATAAATTGTTAAATATCACTTTACAAACCCTTCCAGTATGATATAATAAGAACATAAAGATAAGTTAATTATTTCACTAACTTATCTAAACCTAATCGGAACTACTATTTTAGGCATGATACTGAAGGCATTACAACTTTTATAGAAAAATAAGAGGGGTGTCATCAACAGGCTTTGCTTGTTTTGGCAAAATCTTATTGACCATAGAGTAAGCCCGAAGTTCAAATTTAAGGAGAAAAAAGATGGCTACAAAGACTGTAGGAAAAACTGAAACATTTGATGTTGCTGGCATGATTGATGAGCTTGCAATTAAAGGAGCGAAAGCCCTCAAAGGTCTTGAGAAATTAAATCAAGAGCAAATCGACCATATCGTGCATGAAATGAGCATGGCGGCGCTTGACAAACATATGCCACTGGCTAAATTAGCTGTGGAAGAAACTGGTCGCGGTATCTATGAAGATAAAGCCATCAAAAATATGTATGCCTCTGAATACATTTGGAATGCTATCAAAGATAACAAAACAGTTGGTGTTATCAATGAAGATAAAGAAGCGGGTATCGTTGAAATTGCTGAACCAGTCGGCGTTATTTGTGGTGTGACACCAACAACTAACCCAACATCAACAACCATTTTCAAATCTATGATTGCCATTAAAACACGTAATCCAATCATCTTTGCTTTCCATCCGTCAGCACAAGAATCTTCTGCAGCAGCAGCACAAATCGTCTTGGAAGCCGCAGTTGCAGCTGGTGCGCCTGAAAACTGTATCCAATGGGTAACCAAACCGTCAATTGAAGCGACTGGTTTTTTGATGAATCACCCAACGATCGCAACAGTTTTAGCAACTGGTGGTGCTGCTATGGTTAAATCAGCTTACTCAACTGGCAAACCAGCACTTGGTGTAGGTCCTGGTAATACACCTGCTTACATTACAAAAGATGCTAAAATCAAACGTGCCGTAAATGACTTGTTCCTTTCAAAAACATTTGACAATGGGATGATTTGTGCGTCTGAGCAAGCCATTATCGTTGATAACGAAGTTTACAACGACGTTAAAGCTGAATTCTTGGCACACAATGCTTACATCGTGTCATCTAAAGCTGAATTAGCTAAATTGCAAGCAGCTGTGATGTTGCCTGATGGTCATGCGGTAAACCCTAAAATCGTAGGTTTTTCAGCTAAATACATTGCTGAATTAGCAGGGATTAAAGTACCAGCTGAAACAAAATTACTCATTGCTGAAATCGGTGGCGTTGGTGCTGACTTCCCGTTGTCACGTGAAAAATTATCACCAGTCTTGGCAATGGTTAAAGCTAACTCAACTGAAGAAGGTCTTGACCTTTGTGAAGCAATGCTTGACCTTGGTGGTCTTGGTCATACGGCTGTTATCCACACAGAAGACGAAGACTTGCAAATCCAGTTTGGTATTCGCATGAAAGCTTGTCGTATCCTTGTGAATACGCCAGCAGCTGAAGGTGGTATTGGTAATATTTACAACGAAATGTTGCCGTCATTGACACTTGGTTGTGGGTCATACGGTCATAACTCAGTGTCACATAACGTATCAGCAGTAGATTTGATTAACGTTAAAACGCTTGCTAAACGGAGAAATAATATGCAATGGTTCAAATTGCCACCAAAAGTTTACTTTGAAAAAAATTCAATCACTTACTTGCAACAAATTAAAGCTGAACGTGTCATGCTTGTTTGTGACCCGGGTATGGTTCAATTTGGCTATGCTGACCTTGTCCGTAAACAACTTGAAAAGAACCCTAACGACCCACGTGTTGAAGTCTTCTCAGATGTCGAACCTAACCCGTCTACCAACACAGTTTATAAAGGTCTTGAAGTTTTCAATAGCTTCCAACCAGATGTCGTCATCGCGCTTGGTGGTGGTTCAGCAATGGATGCGGCGAAAGGGATGTGGATGTTCTTCGAGCACCCAGATACATCATTCTTCGGTGCGAAACAAAAATTCCTTGATATTCGTAAACGTGCTTATAAGATTGAATACGCTGAAAAAGCAACTTTCATCTGTATTCCAACAACATCTGGTACAGGTTCAGAAGTGACACCATTTGCGGTTATCACTGACTCAGAAGACCATACAAAATATCCATTGGCTGACTATGCTTTGACACCAGATGTGGCCATCATTGACCCACAACTCGTGATGTCAGTGCCAGCTAGCGTGACAGCTGATACAGGGATGGATGTCTTGACACACGCGATTGAATCATATGTGTCAGTGATGGCATCTGACTATACACGTGGTCTGTCATTACAAGCGATTAAGATTGTCTTTGAACATCTTGAAAACTCAGTTAAAACTGGTAACGCTGAAGCGCGTGAAAAAATGCACAATGCCTCTACAATGGCTGGTATGGCCTTTGCCAATGCCTTCCTCGGTATTACGCACTCAATCGCCCACAAAGTCGGTGGTGCTTGGAACATTCCTCACGGTCGTACAAATGCGATTTTGCTCCCACATGTTATCCGTTACAATGCCAAAGATCCTCAAAAACATGCGATGTTCCCTAAATATGACTTCTTCCGTGCGGACAGTGATTATGCTGACATCGCGCGCTTCCTAGGTCTTAAAGGTAAGACAACTGCTGAGTTGGTTGAAGCACTTGCAGCTGCTGTTTATAATCTTGGTGTGGCAACTGGTATCGACATGAACTGGAAAGCACAAGGCTTGACGAAGAAACAAATGGAAGCAGAAATTGATCACTTGGCTGAAAAAGCTTACGAAGACCAATGTACAACTGCTAATCCAAAAGAACCTTTAATCTCTGAATTGAAAGGGATTATCGAAATCGCTTATGACTATAAAGCCTAAGTGATATGATATTAAGAACTTACAGACACTTGTTTGTAAGTTTTTTTGTGCTTGATTGATGTTAATATGGTATACTATTGGCAAATGAGGGGGATATGAATGGAAAGATTTGATATTTATGATGACACTCGCAAGCTGACAGAACGCACTGCAGTACGAGGTCAGGAGCTTAAGGCAGATGACTATCGGTTGATTGTTCATGTCAGTATAATGAATTCAAAAAATCAACTCTTGATCCAGAAACGTCAGCCACATAAGCAGGCATGGCCGGGGTTCTGGGATATTAGTGTAGGCGGTGGCGCATTGGCTGGTGAGACTAGCAAGGAAGCTGCGATGCGTGAAGTTTTTGAAGAATTAGGACTGCGGTTAGATTTGTCTGAAGTAGCGCCTAGTTTTATGGTTAAGTTCCCAAATGGTTTTGCGGATGAGTATATTATCTATCAGGATGTTGATTTAACAACGCTACATTTGCAGACAGCAGAAGTTCAGGCTGTTAAATGGGCGAGCTATGATGAGGTGATGGCAATGGTTGATCAGGGGACGTTCTTCCCTTACCAAGAACCGATGCTCGCTTTGATTTTTAGCTTTTCTAAAATGGAAGAAAAACATGATTAAAATGAAAAAGCAAGAATTGATGACCATGCGATAATTTAGTGACTTGGTCAAGAGAACCTAAACAAAAGTTTCAGTCAATCGTGCTTTGTGGTCGTCTTGTCAAAACCTGCCAATCAAATTTTTGTGGTCTATGTGGCTGGTGAGACAGATGGTTACAGTCATGTTCAGGATTATGGCGACCTAGGCCATCCCTTGGCATGTTTCAAAATATGATGGGGTATTGGTTGAAAAACGATGTTAACTAGCATGCTCTGTGTTAGTGATGTTCAAGGTAATTTTATAGATTAAGGAAAATCAGATATACTTAATCAGTGCTACTGATAAATAGAATTTTTAAATTTACATTTACTTTACCTTCCGGTGTATTTTTTTGCTTAAATGTGGTATAATGAAACACGGAATTTATAAATTCGAACATATGATTTAAATGTATTAATGACCCGTGATGGAGAGTAAAAAAGAATGCCAAACAGTATCATAATCGCAATCGTCGCCTTACTTATAATCGTCGTTGTTTTCTATGTGGTGTCAATGGTGCTACGCAAAAAAACAGAAGATCGGATTATCACGCTTGAAGAGCGTAAAGAAGATTTGTTTGACTTGCCAGTACAGGAAGAGATTGACGCTGTCAAAAAATTGCATCTGGTTGGGCAAAGTCAGACGGTTTTTCGTGAATGGAATCAAAAATGGATTGATTTATCGTCAAATTCTTTTGCAGATTTAGAAAATCATATTTTTGAAGCGGAACAGTTGAATGATTCTTTCAGATTTATTCGGGCGCGTGAATCTGTAGATGCCTCTGAAAGCCAAATCGAGCTGATGGAACAAGATGTTCAGTCGATTCGTGGGGGGATTTCTGAATTAACGAAACAAGAAACGATTAATTCATCTAAAATTCAGGATTCCTTGGACTTATATGATGCCTTGCGGGCTGAAATTACGGATAATGCGGGAAGATACGGCGTTGCGCTTCGTGAACTTGAAGCTCAGTTAGATAATATCGAAACTGAGTTTAGCCAATTTGTTGATTTGAATTCAACAGGTGACCCGATTGAGGCATCTGAAGTTTTGGAGACGGCTGAAGAACACACGATTGCGCTTGGTGCCATTGCAGATCGAATTCCAACTATTGTTGAAGAGATGACTGTCAAATATCCAAAACAACTGGAAGAATTAGCACAAGGCTATCAAGAATTTTTAGCACAGGATTTCAAATTACCAGAAACCGTTAAGGTAGAAGAGCGCTTGCAGGAAGTTCGTGACGATTTGAAACAAACGTCTCTTTTTGTCGAGCACTTTGAATTAGATCGTGCTGATGCACAATTGGAACAAATCCAGTTAAATTTAGATGGTCTTTATGAAATTTTTGAGACGGAATACAAGGCACGTCGTGATGTTGCGAAAAATGCTAGTATCCTTAAGGAGTACATTTCGCATACACGGTCAAACAATAAAAACCTTCTCTTGGAGATTGACCATGTTTCTCAAGCCTATGTTTTAACCGGTAACGAGATGGGGATGATTCGTGGCTATCAAGAACAGTTGGAGCAGTTAGAAGATGGCGCTGATGAATTGCTGGATGTGGTGCAAGAAAATGCTCAACCTTATAGCTTGCTTGGTAAGGAAGTTGATACCATTATCTCAACACTTGATGATATTGAGAAAAATCAACTGAAAATTAGTAACGATTTACAAGCTTTACGTCAGCAAGAAAAGGCGGCGCAAGATGCAGCCGATGCTTTTGATCGTGAAATTAGAAATTTGAAACGTTATGTTGAAAAGCGTAATTTACCAGGTTTACCAAAAGTTTACTTGGATAAATTTTTTGCGACATCAGAACGCGTCCAAGCTTTATATAAAGAATTAAATAAAGTGAAAGTGAATATTGATGGTGTCAATCATTTGGTTGATGTGACAACGGAAGATTTGTCGAATCTAAAAGATGCAACGGATGAAATGGTGGACAAGGCACGTTTGGCGGAAGATTTAATGCAATATGCCAATCGTTACAAAACAACGAATGAAATGGTTGCCAAGAGCATTGCGCGGGCGTTTCAATTATTTGAACGCGATCGCAATTATGCCGCATCCTACGAAGAAATTTCAGTCGCATTGGACATAGTAGAGCCGGGTGCAAGTGAACGCATTTCAAATGTTTACCATAATACTAAGACGATACCAGACTATCGATAAGTCAGAACTCGCGAAATGCGAGTTTTTTGCTTGTCTTGCTATGATTTAAATGAGGAATTGGCACATCTAATGTTAAATGTGATATAATTATAGGGAATGACATTCAAGCGCAAATGTAATATGCCGTCAGATGGATATGCTGTTCTGTCTCAAATAGTAGAGATAAAAACAGATACGTTTGAGCTTAAAAAGATAAAGAGAAAAAGAAAAGAGGCTTTTCATGACAAAAGGTATTATTTTAGCAGGTGGTTCAGGGACACGTTTGTATCCCTTGACGCGTGCGGCAAGTAAACAATTGATGCCAATCTATGATAAACCGATGATTTATTACCCACTTTCAACTTTGATGTTAGCTGGCATCAAAGAAATTCTGATTATCTCAACACCACAAGATTTGCCTCGTTTTGAAGAATTATTGGGCGATGGTAGCGAGTTCGGTATTTCTTTGAGCTATGCGGTACAACCTAGTCCTGATGGTTTGGCACAAGCCTTTATTATCGGTGCTGATTTCATTGGTGATGATAATGTTGCCTTGATTCTTGGCGATAATATCTACTATGGTCCTGGTATGTCAAAAATGTTAGGTCGTGCTGCGGCTAAAGCAAAAGGCGCGACAGTCTTTGGTTATCAAGTCAAAGATCCAGAACGCTTCGGTGTCGTTGAATTTGACGAAAATATGCGTGCTGTTTCAGTAGAAGAAAAACCTGAACAGCCAAAATCAAACTATGCTATTACAGGGCTTTATTTCTATGACAATGATGTCGTTGAAATTGCTAAAAATATCAAACCATCACCGCGTGGCGAACTTGAAATCACAGACGTAAATGATGCCTATCTCAAACGTGGCGATTTGGATGTTGAAGTGATGGGTCGTGGTTTTGCTTGGCTAGATACAGGCACGCATGAGTCACTTCTTGAAGCGGCACAATATATCGAAACTGTACAACGTATGCAAAACGTTCAAGTGGCTAACCTTGAAGAAATTGCTTATCGTATGGGCTATATCACACGTGAACAAGTCATTGAATTGGCACAGTCGTTGAAGAAAAACGAATATGGTCAATACTTGTTAAGACTTGTGGAGGCTGACTAATCCATGACTGAGAACTTTTTTGAAAAGCAATTAGCTGCGCGTGAAATCGCTGAAATTCCCGGTATGTTAGAGTTTGATATTCCAGTTCATGGTGATAACCGTGGGTGGTTTAAAGAAAACTTCCAAAAGGAAAAAATGGTACCGTTAGGTTTTCCCGAAAGCTTTTTCGCTGAAGGTAAACTCCAAAATAATGTGTCATTTTCTCGAAAAAATGTTTTACGTGGTTTACACGCTGAACCTTGGGATAAGTATATTTCGGTTGCGGACAATGGTCGTGTGCTTGGCGCATGGGTTGATTTACGTGAGGGCGAAAGTTTTGGTAATGTTTACCAAACAGAAATTGATGCCAGTAAAGGCATCTTCGTCCCTCGTGGGGTTGCCAATGGTTTCCAAGTGTTGAGCGATGTTGTGTCTTATAGCTATCTTGTGAACGATTACTGGGCACTTGAACTCAAACCTAAGTATGCCTTTGTCAACTATGCTGATCCAACGCTAGGTATCAAATGGGAAGATGTTGCTAACGCTGAAGTAAGTGAAGCGGACAAAAATCATCCCTTGCTTAAAGATGTAACGGCTTTGACTGCTGATTTGCTGTAAAAGTATAATATAGTTGGAGTTTTGTTGTGTTAAATATATATGAGTTCAAAAAATGTAAAACTTCTTCTCAAAATTATTGAAAGTGAAAATCAAACGAGTTAGAAGATAATAAAAACGATAATTTTATTTCTGTAGAAAGAAGATATTAGATTGAATAAAAAAGGTTTAAAAAGGACGGCAGAGGCAACTTTTGATGAAATAATCAATAATTGGAGTGTGGAAGCTACAAAGGAGCATGAAGATTATTTTTATAATGTTAAAGAAGTTAACGAGATTAAAGAGGGGGCGAAGTCTTTTGTAATTGGCAGGAAAGGATGTGGAAAATCAGCAATTGCAAAAAATTTAGTAAATTCTGATGGAAATGGAGTCTTTTCCGAGAAGCTTAGTTTCAAAAATTTCCCATTCAATATTCTATATTCTTTAGAAAATGTAAAAGAATATACAAAGCCTAATCAATTTGTATCTATTTGGAAATATTTAATATATTCTGTTGTTTGTAAACAATTGATTAAAAATGATAATGTAGAAAGTACAGTCCGAAAAAAACTAGAAAAAATTTATTATGATTCATCCGTATCACAAGAACAATTAAGTAAGATGCTAGACCGTTGGACAAATAAAAATTTTAGTTTTCAATTAGGTGGGTTTGGCTTTGGAAGAGAACGAGAACTGCAAGAATCTCAAATTTCGTGGTTGGAAGCGATTGATATTCTAGAAAATATTATATTAGAACATGGAGGGAATGAGAAATACTTTATCGTTTTTGATGAATTGGACGAAGACTATAGAAATTTTGAAACTAAAAAAGAAGAAGAAGATTATAAATCAATGTTGACTAGCCTGTTTAAAGCTGTTCAAGATATACGTTCCATTTTTGATGTAAAGAATCAGAAAATATATCCTGTTGTATTTCTTCGGAGCGATATTTATTCTCGGATAAAGCATTCAGATAAAAATAAATGGCGTGAGGATTTAATTAGCCTAAGATGGGATGGTGAATCTATAAAAAGAATGTTAGCGCATCGTCTTTGTATCGCTTCTCATCAGAAAAATTTGGATTTTGATACTGTGTTTTACCAATTGTTTTCTAAAGAGAAAGTTAATATGGGGAATATGCAGCAAAAAGAGATGGAGATTTTTAATTATATTGAGCGTAGTACGGAGATGAGACCTCGTGATTTTATCCAATATGTAATTGAGTGTGGCAAATTAGTTAAAAAAGAGAACAAAAGACAAATCACTCCGAAAATGGTAAAAAAAGCAGATGAAGAATTTTCTGAGTATCTGAAATCGGAAACTATTGACGAACTTTATCCGCTTATTGATGATGTTGATGAGATATTAGGATTATTGTCGATTGTCAGAAAACAGACATTTAAGTTTGCTGAATTTGCTGAAGCATATAGGGATTATAAAAAAGATGATCCAAAAGATCAAGAAATAAGTGATATTCTATTAAAATTCTTTGAAGCAGGAGTAATAGGGAACCAACCGTCAATGCGTGGGCAAGCTGTGTTTAGTTTTTCAAAAAATAATCCAAGATTTAACTATAGAGAAAATATGCGGGTGCATAGAGGTCTTTATAAGGCTTTGCAAATATATTGACAGATGGAGAAGAACAATGACTGAATTAAAAAAAATAATCGTAACAGGTGGCGCGGGTTTTATCGGCTCGAACTTTGTACACTATGTGTATAATAACCACCCTGAAATTGAAAAAATTATCGTTTTAGATAAATTGACTTATGCTGGCAACAAAGCCAACATTGCTGAGATTCTTGGTGATCGTGTTGAGCTTGTCGTTGGCGATATCGCCGACGCTGATTTGGTTGATAAATTGGCAGCGCAAGTAGACGCTATTGTCCACTACGCAGCTGAGTCACACAATGATAATTCACTTAAATCTCAAGATGAGTTTATCCATACTAACTTCATTGGGACTTATACGTTAATTCAAGCGGCGCGTAAATATGATTTGCGTTTCCACCATGTCTCAACGGATGAAGTCTATGGTGATTTACCTTACCGTGAAGATTTACCAGGTCATGGCGAAGGTGAAGGGGAGAAATTTACAGACCGTACCCCTTACAACCCTAGCTCACCTTATTCTTCTACAAAAGCAGCTAGTGACTTAATCGTTCGCGCATGGGTCCGCTCATTCGGTCTTAAAGCAACGATTTCTAACTGTTCAAACAACTATGGACCGTACCAACATATCGAGAAATTTATCCCACGTCAAATTACCAATATCTTGGCGGGTATCCGTCCAAAACTTTATGGTGATGGTAAAAATGTCCGTGACTGGATCCACACGGAAGACCATTCTTCAGGTGTTTGGACGATCCTTACAAAAGGTGTGATCGGTGAAACTTATCTGATCGGTGCTGACGGCGAAAAGAACAACAAAGAAGTCTTGGAAGAAATCTTGACTGAAATGGGTCAAGAGGCGACGGCATATGACCGCGTGACGGATCGTGCTGGCCATGACTTGCGCTATGCAATCGACAATACGAAACTTCGCACAGAGCACGGTTGGGCGCCTAAGCATACTGACTTCGAGTCTGGCTTGAAAGAGACAATCAAGTGGTATACCGACAACAAAGACTGGTGGGAAGCTGAAAAAGCCGCTGTTGAAGCCAACTATGCTAAGTCACAAGAGGTACTTAAATGATTTTAATTACTGGGGCAAATGGTCAACTGGGTACTGAGTTACGTTATCTATTAGATGAACGTGATGTAGACTACGTCGCAACGGATGTGGCGCAGCTTGATATTACAAATGCTGAGCAAGTAAATAAAGTTTTCGCAGAAGTCAAACCGACCTTAGTCTATCATTGTGCCGCTTATACAGCTGTTGACAAGGCTGAAGATGAAGGTAAAGCGCTTGACTATGCGATTAATGTCACAGGGACGGAAAATATCGCTAAGGCAGCAGCAGCACACGAGGCAACACTTGTTTATATCTCAACTGACTATGTTTTTGATGGTCAAAAACCAGTTGGTGAAGAGTGGGAAGTGGATGATGTACCAGATCCACAAACAGAGTATGGCCGCACCAAACGTCTGGGTGAAGAACTTGTTGAGAAATACGCTAAAAAATTCTATATTATTCGGACAGCTTGGGTATTTGGTAATTATGGGGCGAATTTCGTCTTTACCATGCAAAAACTAGCTGAAACACATGATAGCTTAAACGTAGTTAATGATCAACATGGTCGCCCAACATGGACGCGGACTTTGGCTGAATTCATGGCATATTTAACGGATAACCGTAAGGATTTTGGTTACTATCATTTGTCAAATGACGCAACGGAAGATGTGACTTGGTATGATTTTGCTGTTGAAATCTTAAAAGAGACAAATGTGACAGTTAAGCTAGTTGATTCAAGTCAATTCCCAGCTAAAGCAAAACGCCCGCTTAATTCAACGATGAGTTTAACGAAAGCTAAAGCAACAGGTTTTGTCATTCCAACATGGCAAGATGCTTTACAAGAATTTTATCGTCAGGAAAAACCTGAATAATTTTTAAAAAAGTATGCGATTAGGCATGCTTTTTTGATGGTCTGTTTTAGATGTTGGACAATTTGATTATCTGAGGTGATGTCACCAGTAGTTTCTAAAGTTCTCTATCTGTTAGAAAAATCAGCAACCATTTGCAAGGCGAGAATGGTAGATGTGCGTTTTGTAACCCACGATCGTTTCATAAACTTTTTATTACGTCAGTCAATATCTTCTCATTCACCAAGCATTGCAATAGATTCTGCTTGACACTACCCCTTTTATTTACTTGTTTCAAATAAGTACGATGAGCTAAAATAGCGA
>NZ_BAAGGP010000074.1:0-14437 GCF_054658615.1 Pseudolactococcus yaeyamensis | reverse complement strand
GCAATCTTGTTCAATTCCTTAACTGCGACATCAGACATTTTTTTGGTAACGTGCGTATAGATTGAAGTTGTAATCTTAGGGTCTCTATGCCCTACCCTCTCCATTATAGCAGTTTGACTAACACCTGCTTCTGTTAAAAGCGTTATGTGTGAATGTCTGAGTGAATGAATACAAAATTTCTTATCTAGTCCAGTACGTTTGCCAAAATTTGAAAAAGCTCGATCTAATGAAGTCCAACCTTTGGGATTGCCAGTTAAACTTGGGAAAATATAACCGTATTCTTTAAATCGTGAACTCTGCTCCAGTAAGTTTTTATTATCCTTAAAGAAGAACTCCACAATTTCAATCGCACGTTTGGAAAGAAAGACACGCCTATTACCTGTTACCGTTTTAGGTGTAGAGTGAAGTTTCATACTGACACCGCCGTCTTGATAGTCTAACGTTGAATTAATGTCTACATATGTACCATCATTAGTTACAAAATAATCATCATATGTCAATGAAGCAAACTCGCCATACCGCAAACCTGTTAAAAATAAAAATTCCAGCATTAAAGCTGTACGCTTTACATTAGGACAAGTCATTAAAGATAAGACCGACTTCATTTCTTTAGCAGAAAAAACTTTCTTTTTTTCAACTTCAATGTCTCCAATCGTAAATGCAGGTAAATTTATCCTTACTTTTTTCATCACATCATTTTTTAAATAGTCCATACGATAAGCAAAGGACATAACTTGACGAAAAATACTGTAATATGTTGAGATTGTTTTTCTTGTATAGTTCATATCGTTAAAATATTTCTGAATCCTAAACGGTGTTAATTCTTGTAAACATTCGCCTTTAAAATCCATTTTCAATTTTTTAACAACTCTACTTCTTGAAAAACTGGTACTTCTTTTAACTCTTACAGCTTGATCAGCGTGCCAATAATCACACATCTTAGAAAATAAAATTTTCTCTTGTTCCTGTTTCTCGATTTGAAATTTTGTTTTTTGAGTTTCTATACGTTCTCTGACTTTTTCAAGTAATAATTTTTTTGCGTGAGTTTCTGCCTTTCTAGTATTAGATGTTAAAGTAATAGAAACTTTTTCATACTTCAACGTTATCAAATTTTTATAGCGCATACGCCAAACATATTTATCTGGTGTCTTTGATGGTTCACACCAGATAGTACCAATTTTTATATTTTCCATAGTTATCTTTCTATTTTTAATCATAATAAAAAGCACATAGGAAATAATCAATAACTTAATTATATCACTACTTGCTTTGTTTTTCTATCTATACTTTTGTCGTTCTTTTAGTAATAAAAACTCATCAAAAGCTGGCAACCAAACTCTACCACTTAATCTATAAAACGAAAAATCGCTAAATTCTGTTGTCTGTCTCATATCAGAAATTAGGTTACTAGCTGTTTTTTCAGCAATTCCATAGAAATCTGCTAGTTCTTTTTTGTTGCTAAATTTATTAGGAATTTCTACTTGCATTTCTTTTCCCCTTTCTTTCCATTAATCTATATGCCTTGTAGGAATCGAACCCACTTCCCTCTTTCAAGTGTCTTGCCATTAGACGAAAGGCACGCCAAACTATTCTCAGTTTTCTTTTTTCAATATCTCCAAAATGGTCTATGTATAAAATACTCCTCCTCTGAAATTTCTTCCATTTCAAAAGTCCCATATACCATTTTTGTACCACGCCGTCTCAAACCCGCAAGAGCGCTTTCGTATGCACGTTCATAAACGTGTGAGTATGATTTACCCGACATCATGAAAAACTCGCCTCTAGTATCTGTCAATTTATAGCTAATTTTGTAGTACATTTCTGCCATTAAAAACCACCTCTGGTCTCTTTTTCTTTTTCAAAACAGCAGGCAAAGTCAGCTCTCGGTAGATACACCTTAATACTTTTAGTTTCTATTTCAAGGCGTTTAGCCAAAGCAACTGTCACATAATCTATCATGTCTCCAATCTGATAGATACTATCTACACCCATATCTGCTATCTCATCGGAGAAATTACCATAACTAATCCAAACATCTGACCATCCCAAAAATTGTTCACTGTCTTTAAATCGTGCTAATTCTGATTGGCTCATAAAACGAAGATTATTTTTAATTCTTTCAATGAGATGAAGTTTAACTGCTTGTTTTATTTCATCAAGTAATTCCTGCTCTTTTTGTTCAGTCATATTCTGTCCTACTTTCTATTTAAATCCTTTTAAATCCTTTGAAAATTAAGCTAGTTTCTGAAAACTCATTTTCCATGTGTCTTGTGATGTCATCATAGAAAATTTCTAATATCTGCGCTTGGGACAACTCCTTGAACTCTTTCATATATTCTTCTAGCAAGTACGCTGATAAGTTTAATTTGCCTAACGTAGCTTGACCATCTGGAGCTGGAGAGAAACTACCGAAAATATCACAAGATATTTCTATGCAATCTTCACTGTAAATATCAGGTTTGATAAGATAAACACTTGGAGTGTAGATGAGACCTGCCTTGCGTAAATAGCCTCTAATGCGCACTTCATCTAACTTGGTATTTATCTTTAGTTTTGTTACCATTCGTCTTAAACTCATTTTATTGGCTCACTTTCTACTAGATCCATTATTCAACTCCTCCAAGTAACGTTCTTTAATACAGTCCAATGCCCTCTCAATTTCTGCTCTATGCTTTAATACGCTACGATTCGCAATTATCAAGCTGTCTAAATTGTATTTACCTAGACTTTCGCTCTCAATTAAAGAAAAATCTTCCTCATAAAGAAACGTATCAATCCCTGTCATCTTTGAATATACATTACCAACATTGACAATAATAAAAGGGCGCTTTCTAATAGCCACCCCAATTACCACACTTTCTCGTTTTTTTACTCGGTATTCTCGCTCAATTTCAAATGAAGTCGCAACCAATGTGTTAAATTCTGTTATATCCATCATTCACACTTTCTATTCTCATCACAAAACTTTTCATATTTTTCAATGGAATTATCTGCTTGTTGAAGTGAACTGTATTTTTTATCATAAGCTACAAGTCTACGCAGACGAAAACACTGTTCATCTCTATCTCTAAGAGAATGATAAGCAGGAAAAATACTCTTTAATGTTTCATAAGTATTTAAAGACTTTTCGTTTTGTGATAATTCTCCACTTAACGTTATATCAAGTCTCCTAATTTCAGAAAACCAAAAATCTCTTTGTTTTTCTAAAGCTATTTTTCGTTTTTGTTTTTTGAATACAATATATACAAGGAATAACCATGTTAAAATCAATAAACAAATTAAAAACTTTTCTCTTTCACTCATCTATTCCTATCCTCTTCTAATTGCTGTTCAAGATGAAATTTAAATGCTTCATTTAAATCATATTCATCAAGAAATTCAATAAAAAGGGCTGAGTGCTTAGCTAAATAAGTAACCCAATAATAATCCAAATCAGTTTTAAATTTAGGTGGAAACTCACTAACTCTTTTATCTAAAAAATCTTGTATAAAATATAGTGGCTGTGTCTGTAAAAAACGATAATAACGCCACGATCCCCATTTGCCTTTATTACGCTCATACATATCAATACTCATTTTTTTCATACATTTCACTTCCCACTTAATAACTCAATATCAGACAAGTCATCTCCACTAAATTTGACTGAGTAAATTTTCGACATCTTTGAAGCATTGCTACTCAATAGACTTGTCAATTTTAAAGTAACCTGAACCATCAAATTGTTATCATTTTCAACATCTTCAAAAAATGTAATCTCTTGAATTTCCTGAGATAAAAGTTGAACCGACATATTCGTATTCAAAATTTTCTTTTCTTCCCAATCTTTTATCATTGTTACCAAGGTAGCAGTGTCTTGCTCAATATTTAATTTTCGGTATAAACCAGTGGTTAAATTAGATTCCAAATCTTTTTGTCTTTGTATCAAAACATCTTTATCAAGTTTTATCGTTAAATAAGTCTTGATAATCGTTTCTTTTTTCAAATTACCATCTTGGTCTGATAGAGAACTACTTTCAGTAGTTGCTGTTGAACTGTCAGATGATTCCGCAGCTTGAGAATTATTCTCAACTCTTTTTACCGCAGTAGATGTTGGCTCAATTTTTTTAACTGACTTTTTGATTTTTTCCTTATCATCAAGAATATTGAAAATAACAATGATACAAACAAATATACTCAATACTATTAAAAACACTTTTTTCATAATTTCCTTTCATTATTTCATAGGTGGGTGGATAATTGATGATATGCTCATCATAGGCACAGTAACTTGTGTCCTGCCAACTGGGTTAGGGTTTTGGTCGTATAACATGATTGTGCCATCACTATTAACGCCACCTACAATGCCTGTATGACCGTAGGTGCTATCTACCTGTACGGAAATTGTGCCATACATGATAGTCGCACCTTTTCTAAAATTGATAATATCCCCAACCTTTATTTTCATTTCACTTGGATTGGTTTCAACTCGCCACCCTTTTGAAGCCCAATCATAATCAATGCCAATATCAGAAGCGCTCATATGTCCTACTAATGCTCCAAAACCTAATTTTTCAGCGTAGAAACTCGTCAAGGCATAACATTGACCGTTACCTACAAAAGTACCTGCTACTTGGTCTAATACGCCAATAGAACCGCCCGAACTGATTGAGCCATAACCGTTAGGCGGGTCTTTCGTGCCACCATGTTCATCTATCCACTTATCAAGTTTAGTCATGACATCAGCACGTTTTTGACCACTACCACCTGTATCAGTGAAATAGACACCACCCATGGTTGGATTCCACGTACCATTGGCTAACGCTTTAGCTTTATCGTCCTGAATTTTGAACGTGGTATTTTGATTTAAAATAATGGTTTGAGTAGTCAGACCAACGATTGCTACCTCATCATTAAATAGTGAAGCATTTTCTGGATTGTTATTGAACGCCCCATAACCAAACATATTAGCGCCTGAGTTTGTCGCAACACCTGCTGTACCATAGCTTGATTCCATTTGAGCAATCGCAATAATCGCCCTCACATCAAGACCGCTTTTATACTGCCAATCTAATAGTTTTTGACCGTTAATTCTGGTTTTATCATAAGCAATCCCAGTTGTCTCTAAAAAACCATCAAGTTGTTCAGCTGTAATGCCGTATCTCTGGCATAAAAGATTGTGAGTATAGGCATTATCAGTAGACCAATGTTTGACATAGTAGCCACCTGTATTTAACGTGCCACTATCTGAACTACCACTACTCGACATAATAGAAAACATACTTATGATGGCAATGAACGGTGTTAAAAACATGATAAACGCAAGCACTAAAATTTTTTTCATTTTCTAACACCTCATTATCTGCTTTCATCTAATTCTTTTAAGAAATCTTTTTCCGCTTCTTTGGTTTCTGAATAATCTTCAATTACTCCGTCTAGCTGATTGAAATTTTTAAAAAAGAGATTATCACTTGGTTCAGAGTTGAAAATATCACTATCATTTGGAGCAGATTTAAAAATATCATTCCCCCATTTCTCACTGTTTGAGGTATCTTCAAAGTCTGGTATTTTTTCTTCTGGATTAGTAGGTTTATTCTCATCATCTAAGCTACTACCAAATTCTGGTACTTCTGGCATATCTTCTAAATCTTCCGCAACAGTTGGCTTCGTGTCAGGTCTGTTTGTCTCGTTTTCTTCAAGAGTTTCCTCAAAGCTGTCATCTGGTTCTTCGATTTTATCGTCAAAACTTTCAGGTTGTTCATTACCTTGATTATCCTGTGGACTAACCTTGGATTTGTTCATAAAATGAAGTAACTGTTTCCCTATAAGCATTGGTGCAATTATTGGCGCTCCTACTCCCCCAACTGCTCCTTTCGCTACTGGTGCAACTGCTCCTGTAATTGCTGGCACTAGCGTTTTAACCATATCAATTTTATTTGCAATATCGCCATTTTCGCCCATAATTGACCCTGTGACATTATTTATCGGTAATTTATTACCAATATTACTGCCAAATAAGAATTTGCCTAATGTACCTTTGAATTTCCAGATACCAAAATAAATACCTATCTTAACAATCAAAGCGACAATAAGAGAAATTAAAGTCGCAAATGCACCAATAATCATGCCCTCTTTTGCAATATCACTACCTAGATTTACAAACGAATTGCCAATCATTGAATTAAAATAAAAGAAAATCAACAAGGCAAAACTTGCGATACTTGGTAAAAGCAAGAAAGCAAAAGATGTCTTGAACATATTGAACAAGACCTGTTGCATACTTGGAATAAAAGAGACAAGAAAACCTATCGGAATCATGAACATAATGAGTAGTACCAAAAATTCAACTGCAATCGAAATTAGCTCAATGACTAAAACTGGAATACCAATTACAACGGCATCCACAATTTTAAACCAGACGAAACAAGCTTTTGGAATAATATAATCTCCTACCGCAGAAACCCACACATTTTTAACAACACCTTTATCTGCACCTTGTCCTTGCCCGTCTAAATACTTATCAATTTCTTTCTTTGAAACTTGGCTGTCTTTAATGACACCGACCTTGGTATCATCAAATTTCAACTCGGAATCTTTTTCATCATCTTCTTTGTCTTTGTCTCCTTTGACCGTCGCACTAGTAGAACCTGAATTGATATAGCGGTAAGTCTCATAAATCGTTGAATTTAAATAAGCGTTTGCGAAACTACTTTCTTTATCTGAGGTTGTCGCTGTACCGTCCGCATTTGTCACAGAAACACTCGAAATTTTAGTCGTAATTTCCTTTGACAAATTATGAACGGTATCTAAAATATAGATACCGCCGTTGACACTTTGATTTGTGGTTGGGTCTGTAATCGTACCGAAAAAAGTTAGTCCTAAAGCATAGACTGCCAAGACATGAACCACTTTCTGACCGAAATGTTGACCTCGAATATAAGCATAGGTTAAATAAATTAGTGTCAATGCAATAAAGAAACCTATGACAGAAGTTGTTGCGATACTACCTGAGCCACCTCGCATTTTGTCAAATAAATCTTTTGATGTCGTAAACACTGATGACTTAAAAGTTTCATACGGCGATAACATACCAACAACTTTGATAATCCAGTAGAATACAAAAGCGACTATTTTCAGAATCCAAAAAGGAACAGTCACAAATACGAAAGTTAGACCACCCCAAATCGAATTTTCAATAGAACTTGGTTCGATGAAAGGTTTTAAATTGAAAATATTATAATCACTCATTGTCACGAGTAATGGTAGTTGCATAAAATCTCCTTTCTAGGCATATTTATTTTCTGCAAGACTCGAAGCCGTTGATTTCATCGGAGAGAATAGCTCATGTAAATCTGGGAAAATATTATGAATACTAATTATATTTTTATTGCCATAAACATCTGACATCAAACATTGAGCTGGAATCATATTGTCTATCCACTCTAAATTAGTATCAGTAACTTCTAAACCAACATGCTCTAAAATCATTTCTCGCTCATTCTTTTCATAGAAGGCGAAAATTGTACCGAAACCAGTTGTATCATCATCTGTTTTCGCATCGTTTACAGATTGTGAGATTAAGACAAGCGTATTATTTTGAGACCGTCCAACACGGCGCATAGACTTAATGACTTTTTTACCTTCAGCACTTTGCATAAGTATCCAAGCCTCATCAAAGAATTCCATAGTTTGCTCATCACGATTTTGGTCTCCGAAACGTTGACAAAAACTACCTAAGGCAAACATCAAAGCAATCGAATTGCGTTCATGCTCAGAAATCTGTTCGGCATCTTCTTTTGGTAAACTTAAACCAGCTACCTCTAAAATTGTCACACGTTCTGAATAATCAAGCCCTTTGGTCTCGCCATCTGAAAATGCCAAATCAAGGATTGTACCTTGTGACATCTCATAGAGAAATTCTCCCGCTTCTTTAGCTCGCTTATCTTCATGTTTCATCAATTTTTCTAAAACTTGTTTAAAGCCGACTTTTTGACCTGATAGTCTCTCAGCAACAGTTGCCTTAACGGCTTTTGAAATGACTGTTTTTTCAAAATTTGTGAATTTTCCTTGACCTAGATAGTCAAGAATTGATTTAGCCGTTTCAACCGCATCGTATTCATCTAAAATGACAATCGGGTCAAGAACACCATGATTTTTCTTATTGCTCGGGTCAAGTGTCACAAAGTTAAAGCGCTCAATCTGAGCAACACGGTCTGGA
This sequence comes from Pseudolactococcus yaeyamensis, assembly GCF_054658615.1. Lineage (NCBI taxonomy): Bacteria > Bacillati > Bacillota > Bacilli > Lactobacillales > Streptococcaceae > Pseudolactococcus > Pseudolactococcus yaeyamensis. Next base: position 6,243 of record NZ_BAAGGP010000074.1, on the reverse strand, counting down.
TATTTTTTTCTAAATGTCGGGTCATTAATTTTCTTCATGTAATGCTTACGAAATTCCTGTTTAGGGTCTACGTACAACAATTTGATATTTTGTAAAGTAGCTTGGAAAAACAACATCTGAGCCAGATAAGTTTTTCCTTGACCTGTTTCTCCAGTAATGATGATATGTGGGTTTTTCGTAACTTTACCCAAGATACCCTCTTTGTTACCAATCGTTGCATTATACAAAACAGTAATTCTTGAAGCAGCTACCGCTTCTTCGATAGTGTCCCAACGACCCGCAAAATTATCAACACGCCCGATATAATGACCCACTTTTGTACCCGAAAAAGTAGTCGTAAATAACATGTTTTCCGCAAGTCCTTTAGGTGTATAAATGTGTAGCCACTTTCTTGTGTCTGCATTAAGTTCACTACCATATAACAATGCCTGAAACAGATAAGGTTGGTCATCGTTTGCTTCTGATAAACTGATCCCCATACTTTGGAAATAACTCATCAAGGCTTGTTTTCTAGCGTTGAGTTGATTAACATTTGAAGCAGATACAATGAAGAAATGTCCCGTGTCTAAAAACAAATCATCATTATCCAATTTCTTGTAAATATCATCAACAGATAATTTCCTAAGCAAGACATCATCACTTTGAACCGAATCCTGATTGCTAGCTTCCTGAATAATATTCTTCAAACGAAGCCTATTCAAATTTGCTCTGCGCTTAACTTCGGAATTATCTAAAGGGTCTGTTAAGACTTGATAGCCTACTGGATAATTAAACCGTTGTACTAATTCAGCGATATGGCTTTCGTTAAAAATCACAGGACTATCCGCAATCGGTAAAATAGAAACAAATGACTTGCCATAAGGAGAAATCAGCTCTAAATAACCACTTCTAACTTTGATTTTTGTATCTGTGACATTGAGCAAAGCACGGCTAGCAATAACCTGAGATTTCTGGTGTGGTATGTGCCTTAAGAATTGACCTCGCTGTAAGTAAAAGAAATCTTCATCAGAAAGTCGTCTACCTTGAATAGTTTGTAAAGTCTGATAAATTTCTTGTTCGCCTGCTTTAAAATCTTTGTACCAATCTTCATCAGTAGCTAAATCATACCCTAGAGTACTAAAAGCACGTTCTGCTAAATCTTCCACTTTCTTTTTAGCAAAATCTTTCAAGTCTACTACTTTTTCATTTTTGGGAATAGTTACCCCAATAACCCAAACGTGTTTATGAGGTATTTCCATCTCCGCTGTTAAATAGTCAACGGTATAGCCTGCGCTTTTTGAAGCAATCTCTTTACTATCTTCAGCGGAATCTTTTAATAAGTCTTGCATTTTTTCAAGCAACAAAAAATCTTGAGGTTCACAGATAATCTCAAGTTTATTTTTTTTAGCAACTTTTTTTAAGACTTGTTCGGTTTTTAATTTTTGTTTTTCTTTTGCTTTACTATCGACCAGAGTGATTGGTACACTAGGTATCAAATAATACGCCTTGATTTTCTTATCCTTAGTTAAAGCCATATTATAATGTGTTTTTTTGATAGGATATTCTAGTTTGATCGCCAAATTTCCCTCCTTTTCTTATAAATCAGTTTTTTCAAACACAATTTCTTCTATTTCTTCAATCCGTTCAGTTTGATAGATGAGCCGTTTATCAAGTATAAATTCACGAAAAAAACGCAACTTATCAACAAGATAAATGTGCATTTTCTTTCCGTCAGGCTCCCAAGTCGTATATAGACGACCCGCCCTGATTGGTAACCAAACAACAAACAACCAAATCAAACCAAATGTAAAATCTGAGAGTATAAACCAAACCCTACCGAACCAAAGCTCAATAGCAGCAACTAAAAAAGCTACCACAAAAAATGAAAGCTCCATAGGTGTTTGAAATGAAAAAATCAGTTGATGTGTTTTAGGATTTCTAAATTCTTGTAACCAAAGAGGACTATTAAGCCCTTTTGAGTAGTCAAAAATGTAATCTTTTCTCATTTGTCCTCTTTCCTTAAGGTAAATTGATACCGATTAAAGACAAAAACCATTTAACGGTATCATAAAGCGCCTGAGTACCTTTAGTCATTGACAAAATAATGACAAACACAATGAGCGTTGTGATAAAGTTAAACCATTTACTTGCTTTCCAGTCCTTAATGAGTAAAAAGATTGCGAACGCTGTTAAGCCGATTGTAAAATCGCCTTTCATGAAGCTATCTAAAAGACTAAATTTCATATTTTTTCCTCTTTCTAATTAGTTATAGTAGTGATACAAGGTAGAGATGAAGTAACTATTTTTTTGTTTCATCAACTCCAACGTGTAATTTTCATCATGCATTAGCCCATTGTCATCTTTGTAAGTCACGACTGTTTGAACAGTATAAATGTCTTTTAACTTTTGAATCGTTGTATCATGAAGCGTGACAAAATTAAAGCCAGTGCCCATCAGTTCAGGTGTTTTCATCAAAAGTTTTAGTTCATCTTCATTACTTTCAGCATATTTTTTGAAAAACATCTCCGTGAATTTCGTCACTTCTTGTTTCTCAAATAGTGGTAGGTCATCATCAGTCACTCTTTGATTGATGACTTTATTTGACCCAGAAACTAATGAATCTTGTGCAAAATAAGGATATGCCATGACAGTGAAAACGTCATCTCCAGAAACTGGTATGACAAGGACTTTTTCTTGATCAGTCGTCTTTTTATTTTCAATTTCTTGGTAGCTTACCCGAACTTTTGCCAAAGTCAAATCATTCTGAGTTGTTGTATCAATTAATTCAGATGTTTTATACTTTCTTTCGACAAGACTTGATTCATCTTTATAGTCAAAACCTTTCGCAAAGCATTTTTTCAACAAAGACTGGCGTTTTGTTTTGTAATCGCCATTATTTGAATAGTTGATGTAAATTTTTGTAAATTGATTAACAAAATTTGATAGCTTGATTTCATTTACTGTTGAAACCTTACTATTTGAAGTGAGTTTATTAAGTTTTTTTGATATTTCTACCACTTCATCACTTGTTTTACTAACGCTAGACGAAAACTTGATAGTTCTATAAGTTCCGACAGCTAAAAGCCCTATCAGTACGCCAAATACGGCTATAGCAACCGTATCTGCCACTTTCCTAGAAATTGCACCTGATTTTTTTAAAGTAGGCGCTTTTAATTTGGATTGCTTTTTATAGTTTTTAGGATTGAGTTTACTATCCTTTAAATCCGAAATAATATTTTTAATTTTCAAAATCTCCCTCCTTTTTTATGATAAGTGAGGTATCCTCTAAGTCATCAACCAGAGCATTTGCGACAGATAAACTCTCACATTGTTCAATCACTTCGCTTGTGTTTTTATCCATTATCAAAAATATGGACATAATTATAATTCCTCTCTTTCTAATGGGCTTTGCACCCCACTCGCACGCTCAACTAGTCGTGGTTTAGATTGAATTGATTATTTCTTGATTTTTGCTTTAACGCTTGCCAGAGCTTCGAGAATAACCTTGTGTTTAACGATAGCGATAACTGCCACAATCAAACTACCGATAATTGTAGCTAATTTAGTAGCTTGTTCGCCAGTCATTGGTAGACTTGGTTCAGCAGGTTTAGCAGGTGTTTCTGGTTTTTTTGGTGTCTCAGGAGTTTTTGGTTTAACCGCATGCCATTTGTCACTATCGGTAACCTCTTTACCACTGATTGCACCAATCGCTTTAACCACGATTTCGTTACTGTGGGTTTCGCCATCTGCCAGTTTCTCAAGCGTACCTGTTGCCTCAACATATTCATCAACATCTAAGCCTAACAATTTACCATTAAGCTCAAACCAGCCATTTTTGTTAATCGTGATTGGTTTTCCTTGATAAGTCCATTGAACATTTTTCACTGGTTTACCATCAAGCGTTTTATCAACCCCGCTGAATTTAGACCAACGTTCTGTACCGTTGTTGGTAATGCGGTAGTAGACTGGTGTTTCTTTGTCGCCAACTTTGACTGCTGTTTCTGGTGTATCTGCATCGCCTTTTCCAAGATTATCCGCCTTGTCGGAATTATTACCTTGACCCGCTTGTGGGATAGGTTCACTTGATTTTTCCACGTCAATACTTGGTGTTTCTGGTGGTAGTGGTGTGGCTTTATCTGTCAAGACAATTTTAGAGAGACTGATAAAAGGCACTTTAGAAGAGACTGCACCTGCGACTGTACCTGTTAGGCTTTCATTCTTATCTGTTTCATTATCAGATTGAGAGAATTGACGACCTGAAAGCGGGACAGCTCCCTCCTCGTCCGCATAAGCCTTATAAGTCGCTTGAATTGTGATTTTATCCGTTTCAGGGTCTGTATCCGTGTGGATATAGATTGGCTCGAATAGCTCTGTTCCTGCGGGTAAGGTGCTAGGGTCTTCTGTAATGACATAGTCGCCATAGATACCCTCAAAATTTGCATAACCATCTTCATCATTCAAGATACCCGTGGTAATCGTTTGAGGGTCTGCATTTGTCCCCTCACGTGGCGTGACATTGATTTTAATATCGTTGTAGCCACTATCAGCGCTTTCGCCAGCAATCTCAACTTTTTTCTGAATTAAGAGTTTGATTTTGATAGCTTGTTCAAGAGACTTTGTCTGAGGTGTGACAATGTTTTCTGTCTTATCATCTTTTTTCTTGACCTCAAAAGCCAACTCACTATCATCTGTCACATAACCGATTGGCACGTTGATTTCTTCCCAATGATATTTACCTACTGGTAAGTTACCAATCGCAAGGTTAAATTTGACATCATCAACTTTTAGAACGACTTTGTCGCCATGATTAACTTTCTTACCGTTGATGGTGGAAGTTGTGACTTTCGTACCAGAAATGAGTAGAGGGGCTGGAATTTCAGACCATTTAACTGGGTCGCTTTTTTTGTGTGGACTTGAACCAGTACTCTCATCATCATGGACTAACATGTATTCAGCGCCTTTAAGCTCTGTTTTACCTTGTGTATCGGTTGTGCCAGTTTCCTTGTCAAGTTTAAGGAGTTCATTTTCGCCCTTGATTTCGGTGTTAGTGCCTTTAGCTTCATTGTAGCCTAGTGCAGTTTGACCGTTTGGCTTAACCTCAACTCGCACCGTTTTAAAGCTATTCACAAAGCCGTTACTTGCTTTTGTCTCAGGCACATCATACAAGCCAACTGGTAAGCCTTTTAACATGGCTTTACCTTTTTCGTCAGTAGTAGCGGTATAGGTTTTACCTGTTAGCACATTTTTAACCGTGAACTCGTTACCTTTCAGCGTATAGTTACCATTCCACATATTGGCGCCTGACTCAACGCCAGTTTTCGTGATAAGCAAGTCGCCTGTAACATTCATCTTAAATGGCAGATAACCAAACAAAGCCCAGACAAGGTCTTTATGGTCGCCTGCGCCATCAAGGTAAGTAATGTCAACCAAAGACTTGTTAAAGCGTTTTAAAACAACATACGAGTTGGGGGTCAGTAATGGCGAGTCCGTAATCGTAGCACCATTTGAGGTTGAGCGTAAGCCATTACCCGAGACCGAAAGTGCCGTGTCAGGGCTGACGATATAACCTAAAGCACCATTACCATCAACCTCAATGAGTTGGTTGGCGTCCACATCTGACACTTTCATGGCGATAAGTAAATCATTATCTGGAATTTCTTGTCCGTTATCAGTTCGGACGAGTGATACAGTTGTTCGATTTTTGTTTAAGTAACCAACTAGTGAGCCATCTCCGACAGAACCGCCTGAACCACCACCATTTTCAGACTGTCCACCGCCCGTGTCTGTACCATTTACTGGTGTGACTGAGCCAATCGTTACCGTGCTACCTTCATTACGAACGGCGAAAATAGCGTCGTTATTCGTTTGTCCATCATTACCATGTTCTAAGCCGTTGTTTATCACTTTCATAGAAACAGGAATTTTTGCGCCTGTTGCTGTATCAGTGATTGTGCCGACATTCATGACAGCGAAATATTGGTCGTAATCAATATGAATTGCTAAATCAGAAGGTTGGAAACCATCTTGACCTAGCGTAAATCTAGCAGAATCGCCAAAGCTAGAAAGTGGCTGACCGCCATTCAACGTTGTGTTAGATTGCCAAGAAATGTTATCTGCGACATAGCGGACACCGTCTAAGTTAGCACTTGCCAGAAGTCCGTCAACCGTGCCTTGGAAACTACTTGACGCCATGTCGTTTGATTGCGCCTTAACGACAGGCTTACCATTGAGTGTCCCGATTTGCGAGCCATTGACGACATCAGC
>NZ_BAAGGP010000073.1:0-14495 GCF_054658615.1 Pseudolactococcus yaeyamensis | reverse complement strand
AGAGGAGCTGAGACAATTCGCAAGAGGGGTGTGTATACAACAAAAATAATTGAGAACAAAACGCTCTAACTCCTTATATCACAAGGCGGAATAGTGTTTTTCTGATTTTTAACTGTCAAACTCGGGATTATAACAAAATATCCGACGTTTTTCTCTCTTATTTCGCATTTTTACGTTAGCGATTTCTAGCATTTACATTATACTGATTCTATAGTAAACTATATCTAGTATCTAAAACTAGATGTCACCAAAAATGAAGTACATAGGAAGAAACATTATTATGTCTGAATCACTCATTAACTGGGGAAAAGAGAGCGAGACCGCTACCTTACCCCGCTGGGAAGAATTACCTGATATCGAGCTATATATGGATCAGGTCATCAGCTTGGTAGGCAAGTATTTGACGCCAATCTTACCCAAGCAAGAGCAAGCACTCCTTACTAAATCCATGGTTAATAACTATGTGAAATTGGAACTCATTCCTGCACCTGTTAAGAAAAAATACTCCCGGGTCCACTTGGCTTTCCTCATTGCCATTACCTTACTTAAACAAGTCTTGACCATTCCTGAAATTAAAACAGGCATCGTCTACCAAGGACGCGTGAGCGGGACACATGAGGCCTATAACATCTTTTGTCACGCACTAGAAGAATCTTTAAATGTTGTTGGCAAACAGGTGCAAGGTGTCAGCACACCTGGCTTATTTTCAAAACAAATTTCACCAGAATATTTTATCGTGACCGCAGCAACATCTTCACTTGCCGCCAAATTACTCGCTCAAAAAAACATTGAACTTGCTGAAGGTTTAAGTATTATGGAAAATAAGGAGATTTCAAATGACATCTGAAAAAATTGCAATTCTTGTCGACTCTGGTTGTGATGTGCCTGAAACAATTGCACAAGCCGATAACTTCTATGTTATTCCTCTCAAAATTATCTATAAAGATGCTGAGTATACAGATAAACTAGATATCACTGCTGAAGAAATCTACGATAGATTGCCTATCGAAATCCCTAAAACTTCTTTACCAGAAGGTGCCTATATCCAAAAAATCTTTGAACAAATCGTGGCTGATGGTTATGAAAAAGTATTAGCGATTACCATTTCAAGCGGCTTATCAGGAACTTTTAACTCTGTCAGATTGGTGGCGCAAGATTTTCCAATGCTTGAAACCTTCATGTTTGATACAAAAAACATCGGGATTGGGGCAGGTGTCCATGCCATTCGCGCAGCCGAATTAATTGCCTCTGGTTCAAGTTTTGACGCGATTACTAAGGTTCTTGCTAACGAAGTTAAAAATAGTAAAATCTTCTTCAGCGTTGCAACACTTGAATACCTCCAAAAAGGGGGGCGTATTGGCCTCGTCAGCTCTATTGTCGGCAATATGCTCAACCTCAATCCGATTATTTCTTGTAATGATGACGGCATTTACTACACGGTTGCCAAATCACGTGGTCGTAAAAAAAGCCTTGAAAAATCAGTCAAATTAGTCAAAGCATTTGTCGGTAATCACCAAAAGGTTCGTTTATTTGTTGCTCACGGAAATGCAGCTAAAGAAGCTTTAATTTTAGTTGAAGCGCTTAAAGCAGCGATTCCACAAGCCATAGACGTCTTATATGGTCAAATTTCTCCCGCCCTTGTTGTTCACACCGGACCAGGTTTGATTGGGATTGGCGCGCATATTTTGGATTAAATGAAAAAAGCCTGTTTGGCTTTTTTTATTTGCTCTCGATAACGTTAGTCAAACTATCAATCGCCTCAATAATACCGCTTTTTTGGATACCATTTTTGATGACGAGTGACCCAATCCACATGATAAACAGTAAGTTCAAAATCCAAATGCCTATCACGATGATAAACCATAACACACCAACTGTTAGCATATCTGCGCCTAAATTGTCCATATTTTGTCTCCTTATTCTAGTTGACCCAAAAAAGTACTTAGATAGCTCTCTTTGTTTTCAGCATTAACCATACAAATATAGCCTTTTTGGTTTTCTGATACAATGTTGACTAACAACCAGAGACTACCATCTTCTCCGTTTCCTACATAACCATATAGCACATCGCCTTTTATGACGTGCCCAACTATTTCAGAGTTTTTATCAGGTTTTGAGCGAATATATAGTTTGTCAACTTCAACATAATACATCCATCTTTTATCATCATCCCGTCGAATATTTTCTAGTAATCTCCCTTTCTTCAGACGGTCTTCATCAGTAATTTTGAGAATACCACCCATCTGTTTCATTTTCCAACCATCATATTTTAATGGTAAATTTTTGACTAAAATGTCATCAACACTATAAGATGTCGGTTCAGCAGGCTCAGCTATATTTTTCCACCAATCATCATGGTATTGTCTATAACTTGCCTTATCAGTCGTTCCGTAAAAAATACGTCGTTCATCACTTGTTGTGCCATCTGGTGCTTTCATCTTCGGTGGCACCAAAATCAGTGACATTTTCTGACCCACACCCGCAGCACCATTAGCCCCAACAAAATAAACTTCATAATAATCATTTTTCTTTTGAGGTAATTTATCAGGGTCTAACTTATATTGAGCATGCATTGAGCCACTCCAATATGTCCATTCATCATTTGTTTTGGCATTTTTTTTAATGCTAGGGAACACTGTTGTGTTGTTTTGATAATAGTCCTCTGGTCGATAAGTATAGAGTGTAAAACCTGAATCTGCTATCGCTTTTTCGAGCGCATCATTAGAATATTGCCCCTCAAAAGAGGATAGATCGCCTTTTGTTATCTGGTCATAAATACTATCGCTATTAGCAGAGCCATCTTTTTTGCTACTAGACACACTTGCTTTCTCAAATCCAGTTGCTTGACGATCCGATGTTCTAGATTGAGTATTCAAAAAAATAATCATAATCGTGACGACGATTGCCAAAATGATAACACTTATAACTGCAATCACAACTTTTTGCATCCCGCTTAACGGTTTCTTTTTACCGTCTCTAATATACCTTTCAATCGTTGCGCGTGTAACGCCCAATCTTCTTGAAGCATCTGCAATACTTTCATAACTGACACCGTCGATTATAATCGGTATCCGATTACCATTTTTAGAAGTTTCTGAGTTAGATTTCTCTGTCCTTTTGACTGTCATAATTTTTCCTAGCTAATGAATGTTAGTACTTGATGTAAAGCAAGTACTACTTTATTATAAAGTAGCGTTTTTTTATCTCAAACACCCACAATTGCTGTTTTCCTGATTTTGCGTTAAAATAAGGGTATGACTAGCCAACATGATGCGCTATTTGCGCAATACACAGAGAGCTGGGAAAATAAGGACTTACCCCAGTTTCTAGCTTGCCTGACCGATAATGTCATCATCACCGAATGCTACGGTGCCACTTATATCGGTAAAACTGAAGCACAAAAATGGTTCCAGCATTGGACAGCGCCTACTGAAAACCAGGTTGTGAATTGGGAGATTCTCGCTAAATTTGAAGATAGTCTCAAAAATACCGACTTTTTCAACTGGCGTTTTCGTTATGTTTATCAAAACAAGGCTAGTGTTTTTGAAGGACTATCACAAGTCACTTTTTCAGATAACGGAAAAATTACCAAAATAAAAGAATATGAAATGGCTTTTGATAAAACCAGACCTTATTTAGCCTCAAAATAGAAATAGGAACAACATGATCACAAAAGAATTTGATACAATCGCAGCCATCTCAACACCACTTGGTGAAGGGGCTATCGGCATCGTTCGGCTCTCAGGTAGTGATGCCATTGCCATTGCTGATAAGGTTTTTACGGGGAAATCTCTAGCTAATTGCGACAGCCACACGCTCAACTATGGTCATATCACCGAAAACACTCGCGTCATCGATGAGGTCATGGTCGGTGTCATGAAAGCACCCAAAACTTTCACGCGCGAAGATGTCGTCGAAATTAACACGCATGGTGGCATTGCCGTCATGAATGAAATCCTCCAACTCTTGCTCCGCAATGGTGCTAGAATGGCAGAACCCGGTGAATTTACTAAGCGCGCTTTTTTGAATGGTCGCATGGACTTGTCGCAAGCCGAAGCTGTCATGGATATTATCCGTGCTAAAACAGATCAGGCGATGACTATCGCTGTTAAACAGCTCGACGGTAGCCTATCAAACCTCATCAACAAGACACGGCAAGAAATTCTCGAAACGCTGGCACAAGTCGAAGTTAATATCGACTATCCAGAGTATGATGATGTCGAAGAAATAACGACAAGAATGCTGAGTGAAAAAACAGCAGCCTTTCAAACGCTACTCGAAAATTTACTGAAAACGGCTAAACGGGGCAAAATACTCCGTGAAGGCCTGTCAACAGCTATCATCGGTCGACCAAACGTTGGTAAATCAAGTCTATTAAATCACCTCTTGCGTGAAGAAAAAGCCATCGTTACAGACATCGCAGGCACAACGCGAGATGTTATTGAAGAATATGTCAATATCAATGGTGTGCCTTTGAAACTTATTGATACAGCTGGGATTCGTGATACAGATGATATCGTGGAGCGTATCGGTGTTGAACGCTCACACAAGGCGCTTGAAGAAGCAGACCTTGTCCTACTCGTCTTGAATGCTAATGAAGCCCTGACTGACCAAGACCGTCAGTTATTAGCACTCAGCGAGGACAGTAACCGCATCATCTTACTCAATAAGACAGATTTACCTGAAAATATCGACACGGCTGACTTGCCTGACGATATCATCAAAATTTCCGTTCTTGAAGACACCAACATTGACAAAATCGAAACAAAAATCAACGCGCTTTTCTTTGAAAATGCTGGTATAATCGAGCAAGATGCGACTTATTTATCCAACTCTCGTCACATTGCCCTAATCGAGCAAGCGCTTGAAGCTTTGAAGGCAGTAAATGACGGACTCGACGCAGGGATGCCTGTTGATTTAGTGCAAGTCGATATGACACGGACTTGGGAGATTCTAGGAGAAATTACAGGGGATGCTGCACCTGATGAGTTAATCACACAGTTGTTTAGCCAATTCTGTTTAGGAAAATAAAAAGTTGTGCTCGATTATAAAGTCGGCACAACTTTTATTTTTCTGTGATAATTATATTAAAGCAAGTATGGGCTTAGCTCCTTCAAAATTTCTTGAATTGTAATAAATTATATAATTTAGCGATTTCACATTAATCTAAATTACACAAAATATAGCTAAATTTCCATGAAGTTTAATTTAAATCACTACACATAAAATGTAATTTTCTTACAATTAATCAACTGTGCAGGATTATTCGGATTTTTCACTTTCTCATCTTTAATTTTTAAACTATTATTTAATTCAACTAAACTCAATAATTCTTTACTATTTTTAAAATCATCAAAATGTTCATCTGAAATTAAAGCAAATAAATTGAAAACACTTTTTTCGTTTGGTGAATAAATATGGTCAAAGACTTTAAATGGGTTCTCTAACAACCACATTCCTCTAATTCTTAAATTAGTGATTCCTAAAGGGTCTATCCGATTTACTCTACCCAATTCTTTTGTAGGAGAAAAATCAACATTAGTAATAGAATCTATCCCATCTTTTACAGCTTCAAATACACCTGTATATGTTTCAGTGTCCGCACAATATACAGAGGCATCAATCAGTGCTAATTCTTTTAACTGCTTTTCTTTAACAAATCCAATCGCATAGATAAAATCCTTTTCAATCCATTCCTCGGCAGCAATAGCTTTTGAAGTGATTCTAGAATCATCTTTATACAATTTTGATTTAGGGTACGAACTATTCAATTGAAGTTGTGACAAACGTGATTGAATTTTTTTAGTTTCAATCGCAGCTCCACCATGCAACATTGCATCTGGTGGATTACTATCATTTCCTAAATATGAAAATGCTTTGCTTACTTTTATATTGCGGATATTTTCATCATTTTCGTTTATAGAATCAGCAAAGCTATCAATAACATACTTCTCTAAAGCATCGCTCATAGAATTAGCTCTGTTAGATCTAATCTGAGCAATTTGTAAATTATATGTGTTTGATTTTACTATATTCATAACAGCATCAAGTATATTCTTAGACATCATTTTTCTCGCTTTCTTTTAATTTTTGATGCATAAAATCAGCAATCGGTTGAAGTATAGCTCGTGCAAGCAACACTGGTACAGCATTGCCTATTTGTTTATAGACCTTATCAATTTTTCCACTTTCTGATAATTTTTCATTAAATCCCTCACTAAATTCAAACCAATCTGGAAATGTTTGAATTCTTGCAATTTCCGAAATTGATAAGCGTCTATTTCTATCTCCCTGAAATTTCCACCGATTTTTTTCTATATATTCCATCGGCTCGCCACCAGGATGTTGTGGTGCTTGTCGACCTGAAGCCTGTATCGTAAAACTTTGGTCTTGCCAAGACTTTTTTCTATTTCTAGACATATATATCGTAGAATAAGAGCCTTCAAAATACCGCCCCGGATTTTTTTCTAAATCACCAATTGCATCTTTCAATGTAACAAAAGGTTTTTGACCTAATCCATTTCCATGAGTTGCTTTCGGTAAAATATATTCAAAACCAAATTTTTGCTCAATTTCTTTTTTAACACCAATCAAAAATACTCGTTCACGTGATTGTGGGACACCATAATCACGTGCATTTACCAAATACGGCGTTACTGTATAACCAGCGGAAGAAAAATCTTGAACAATCTGTTTCAATACCTCCCCACGACCTAACGTCATCATACCTTTTACATTTTCTGCTACAAAAAAATTAGGCTTAGTTTGCATAAGAGCTCGAATAAAATGAATATATAAAAAATTTCTAGGATCATCCAATAATCTTGGTCCTGCCTCAGAAAATCCTGGACACGGAAAGCCACCAATCATAATTTGACATTTAGGAAAATGAGCAACTTTTCTTATATCTTTTTGATGCTGTAAGACGTGACTAGGAAAATTCAACTTATATGTTTCATTAGCTTCTTTAAACATGTCGTTTGTATAGATAGTATGAAATATACTCTTAGAACGTGAAGCATTGAATTTTTCTTTATCCTGAAACTTAAGCATCCCTTGTTCTACGCCTATCTCGCTTACTAACCCTGCTAATTCTAACCCCAAATCAAGACCACCAGCGCCTGAAAATAAACTGACAACATTTACCTTATCTTTTTGGGTAGATACAGATTGAATTAATTTATAATCTTCAATATCTTCGATAATCAAATTTGTTTCTTGCTCTATTTTATTGTATAGGACAGTCTGGATATCTTCTTTTGAAAGTTTAACACCTCGTTTTACGATTATATCTTTTTTTACATCTTGTTCTTTTCTAGCTAAAGAATTCATTATATTACAACCTTTCTAAAAAATCTTGTGCCTTCATTATACCATACCTACACAAATAATTTAGAGAGAGAATCTTAAATTTCGATCTTATGACAACCCCGCTCCCTAATCCATTAGTTCTTTTTCACAGCACGATTGCCTAAATAATTTAAAACTGTTACAAATACTTTTTTAAAGACACGTGGGCAACTACGTGCTAACCAGACCATGGCACGGTCACTCAAGGTATTAAAATAGCGCCGTTTCGGTCGTGTATCCGTGGCAACCTTATAAAAGACTTGTGCCAAATCCTCAGAGCTAGCACCGCTTGTGTGTTCATTCGCTGTTAGTAAGGCTGAGACTTTGTCAACTAAGCTCGTATAAACAGAATCTGGCTTCAAATTTTCTCTAGCATGTTCCATGGCAATGTCGCTCCAAGCTGACTGTGTGCCACCGGGTTGGATGACGATTGCACGCACGCCAAATGGGGCAATTTCAATATCCAGCGAATCACTCCATTGCTGTAGCGCTGCTTTTGTGGCGTGATAATAAGCGCCTAATGGCATGTAAACATCCCCACCAATCGATGAAATATTGATAATCCGTCCAGACTTTTGCGCCCGCATAATCGACAAAACGAGCTGTGTTAAGTCAGCTGCACCAAAGAAATTCGTTTCGAACTGCCGTCTAGCATTGTCGAGCGATATATCTTCAACTGGTCCATACTCACCATAACCTGCATTGTTAATCAGGACATCAATTCTTTTTTCTTGCTGAAAAATAGTCTTGATAAAAGCTTGGTTGGACGTATGGTCTGTGACATCTAATTTGAGGGCATGGATGTGCTCGTCAGCAGGAATTTTCTCAACCCGACGCGCACCGCCATAGACAATCCATCCCTTTTTCGCAAATAGTTCTGCTGCTGCAAATCCCATGCCATTACTAGCGCCCGTAATGGCGACTACTTTTGTCATCTTTTTCTCCTCTATTTAGTGACTAATCAAATCCCGCAACATCAGCCAACTCGGTCAAAATCATCTGATAATTAGGATTTTCGCTCCAGTTAGCATCTTTGAAAATCACTACTGCCTCTTGTCTGGCAACTTCTAAAATATTGTAGTCATTGACAATGTCAGCAACTGAAAATTCTGGCAAGCCCGATTGACGCGTCCCAAAAATTTCGCCACTGCCACGTAGTTTGAGGTCTTCTTCTGCCAAAACAAACCCATTTTGCGTTTCTGTCATGATTTGCATGCGACGTTTTCCCGTTTCAGACTTGGGATTGGCGACTAAAATCGTATATGATTTTTTCTCGCCACGACCGACACGCCCACGTAATTGATGGAGCTGTGATAAGCCAAAGCGATCAGCATCAATAATCACCATGATCGTTGCATTGGGCACATTGACCCCGACTTCAATGACCGTTGTTGAGACTAAAACATCATACTTTCTTGCCTTAAAATCAGTCATAATCTGATCTTTTTCAGTATTTTTCATCTTGCCATGGAGTAATGCCACATTTGCTGTCAAACCAAAAAATTCTTGCAACTCCATAAAAAGCTCCGTCGCATTTTTCAGGTCCAACGCTTCACTTTCTTCAATCAAAGGCGAAATAAAATAAACCTGCGCCCCCTTTGTGACCTCATCAGCAATCCACGGCAAAATTTGCGGCTCTAATTGCTCATGCTTGACCCAGCGTGTCGTAATCGGCTGGCGCCCCGCTGGTAACTCGTCTATGATTGACACATCCATATCCCCAAACGCTGTAATGGCAAGCGTTCGCGGAATCGGCGTTGCCGTCATCATTAACACATCAGGATTTTGCCCTTTCTCACGAAAGACCTTTCGTTGATTGACACCGAAACGATGCTGTTCATCCGTAATCACAAGCCCCAGATTCTGATAGTCTACCGCCTCCTGTATCAGCGCATGCGTCCCCGTAATCATCTGAATGCGACCATTTTCAAGACCCGCCAGCACCTCACGCCTTTCCGCAAGCTTCATACCGCTCGTCAGTAAGCCCACTGTCAGCTCAGGGAAGAGCGTCTCGAGGCTTTCATAGTGTTGGTGCGCTAGAATCTCCGTCGGCACCATCATCGCCGCCTGATAGCCCGCTGTGACCGCGGCATACATGGCGAGACTCGCCACCGCCGTCTTCCCGCTCCCCACATCTCCCTGCAGCAAACGATTCATGTGATAAGGGCTCGCCATATCCGCCAAAATCTCGCGCAAAGACTGCTCTTGCGCCCTTGTCAAATGGTAGGGCAGTTGATTGATTTTGTCTGCTATTTGAGCAGCGTTGAACGTGATTGCTAAGCCTTGTGTCAGCGACTTTTCTTTGTAGCGCAGCGCCTGTAATTTCATTTGGAAATAAAACAACTCCTCAAATTTCATGCGACGTAAGGCTTGCTGATGCACGATTTCATCAATCGGAAAGTGCATATCGTGAACTGCAGTTTTGCGGTCAACCAAACGGTATTTTTGAAGTAAATCAGCCGGTAAATTCTCCGCAATCAACTCCCCCACGCCCGTCTCAAAAACAGACTGCAAGAGATTAACGAGAGCCGATTGTTTGATGCCTTGCATGACATGATAGACAGGCTGAAAACTGTTGTCAACCTGCGCTAAAATTTTCATTCCTGTGAGACTTAATTTCTTGGCATCCCATTTGCCATAAATGGCTATCTCAGTATCCATCTCGACCTTATCCTGCAAATAAGGCTGATTAAAAAAGCTGACTGAAATGACAGCTTCATCTTGTTTGATTTTAAAGGTGAGGCGATTACGGCGCGCCCCATAGTAACTGACATTGGGTGGGGTCACCACTCGCCCAACAATCGTTGTTTTTTCGCCATCCATCAATTCAAAAATAGACTTTGACGAGAAATCATCATAACGAAAAGGAAAGTAGAGCAATAAATCTTGCACAGTAAAAATCCCCAGCTGATTGTATCGCTCGGCAGATTTCGGGCCCACACCTTTCAGAAATTGTATTGAATCCGTTAGTTTCATATCTCTATTTTATCATTTTAGCCTTGGAAATACTTGTAAGACTTGCTTGACAGTCATTTCGGGTGACAAACTCGTATTATTGATTTTTAGAGTCTGGACATCTGAGAAATGCTCTGAAAGCTGATTGTCTTGTGACGCCAACTGATATTTGACAGCTGAGTCTTCTAAATCCTGCACCGAAAATGCCAAATCTCGTTTAGAAGGTTTCGCCGCTAAACGTTCTGGATGGCAATTGCGTTCGCGCCGTTTAGCAATATCCGCTACCAATTCAATGAAATAGACTGACTCTCCAGCGTCTGAAAAAATACTAGCAATTTCAGAAAGAAAAGCCAAATCATCGACCGATGCAAAATCAATCATAACCGTGAAAATCAAATGCTTAACAGGATTAGTTTCGAGATTATATACAAAAGCTTGAAATAAACTTTTTCTCAGTTCATCTGACAACTGAAAAGTTGTAGGTGTATAGCCTAAAAAATTGGCAAATAAATCAATGGTTTGATGATTATACAGTAACTTACCATCTATCTGTTTTTCGAGTTCCCGACCAACCGTCATTTTACCCACAGCCTGAGCGCCAATTAAGACAACCAAACTCATGACAACTTCCTCCTTTGACAAAAAAGCGAGAAATTGAATTTCTCACTCTGACTACTTTTATTGACCGTATAATTCCTGAAGTGGTTTAAAGACGATATCTTGTAAATCACTCGTAATCGTTTGCAGTGCCTGTTCTTTAGCTAACAACTCTGACATAATTGGATTCGCTTGTAATTCAGCAAAAAGCGCTTGTGCTTCATTTTGTTGTTCTGGCTCCACAAGTTGACCCATTTGCATTTTTGTTTGGATGTCGATAAATTTCGCGTACAAAGCACTCGCTGTTTCATCAGCTTTAACTGCAGCAAGTGCCGTCACAACTGCTTGATAGTCAGGCAAGGCACGGAATTCACGTTCTAGTTGGTTCATGGTATCATAAATATTCATTAAAGTCTCCTTTTCTTATGGACACCTCTATTATATCAAAAAAGCGTCCATTTCTGCACGCTTTCAAGTTTTAACCTTTTTTAACGACTGAGCCTTTCAAGCCAATTGCGCCAAATCCTTCAATCTTAGCATCAATGAAATGACCATTTTTACCATTTTCATTAATTCTGATATTCTTCGCTTTTGTGCCTTTTTTAATGGGTTTAGGCATACCTTTCACCGGTAAATCTTGAACGATAATCACATCATCGCCATCTGCCAATTCAGTCCCGACTGAATCTAGAACAACAAACTTATCACTTGCATTGTCAATATCAGCTTGTGTAAAGTCATTGCCACATTCTGAACAACCAAAAGTTGTATCAGATAATTCATAAGTCAATTCACTGCCACAATGCGGGCATTTAGGTAACGTCATTTTTCTTCCTTAATCTAATTATATTGCTCTTGGTACAAAAAAACGGGGAATTTACATTCCTCGTTTTCCCAACAACTAAATAAAATTATTTAGCGATTGATGCAAAGTATTCAAGTGTCCGAACAAGTTGTGAAGTGTAAGACATTTCGTTGTCGTACCATGATACAGTTTTAACCAATTGTGTACCGTCAGTAGCTTCAGTCACTTCTGTTTGAGTTGCATCAAACAATGAACCGAATGAAATACCAACGATATCAGATGAAACGATTTCGTCTGTGTTGTAACCGTAAGATTCGTTAGCAACAGCTTTCATCGCAGCGTTTACTTCTTCAGCAGTTACTTTTTTGTCAAGAACAGTTACAAGCTCAGTCAATGAACCAGTTGGAACTGGAACACGTTGTGCATGACCTTTAAGTTTTCCATTCAATTCTGGGATAACAAGACCGATAGCTTTAGCAGCACCAGTAGAGTTAGGCACGATGTTTTCTGATGCAGTACGCGCACGACGAAGATCTCCACCACGGTGAGGACCATCAAGTGTCATTTGGTCACCAGTGAAACCGTGAACTGTTGTCATTGTACCAACTTTAAGACCAAAGTTTTTGTTCAAGGCATCAGCCATAGGTGCAAGACAGTTAGTCGTACATGACCCAGCAGAAATTACTGTTTCAGTACCGTCAAGAATATCGTGGTTTGTGTTGAAAACAACTGTTTTAACATCAGATCCACCAGGTGCAGTAATCACAACTTTTTTAGCACCGTTAGCATGTAAATGTTTTTCAGCAGCTTCTTTAGTAGCAAAGAAACCAGTTGCTTCAAGAACGATTTCTACGCCATCAGCAGCCCAATCAATGTTTGCAGGATCAGCTTCTTGAGAAACTTTGATGAATTTACCGTTTACGTCAAAACCGTTTTCTTCAACTTTAACAGTTCCGTCGAAACGACCTTGAGTTGTATCGTATTTCAACAAGTGTGCAAGCATAGCAGGGTTTGTCAAATCATTGATACGTGCAACTTCAACACCCTCAACATTTTCAATACGACGAAGTGCAAGACGACCAATACGGCCGAAACCGTTAATACCAACTTTAACTACCATTTTGTAGAAATCCTCCTTATGGAATTCAGTAATTTTTTATTAGGTGTAAAACACCTATAACAACTGAAAGTTAAACTTTTAACTTACATTATAATCATACCTTTTTTATGCCATTTATGCAAGAAGAAACACTAATTTTAGCTGAGTCTTGTTTTATAACAGATTTTTAATTCAACAGATTTCAGGCATTTTTAAATCATATAATATATCTGTACTATATTACTTTCTAAACAATTTTGCAAAGAAACCTTTTGATTTTTCTTGTTCCAATTCAAGCAAAGTTTGCTCACGTTCAGTTAAAGCTTTAGCAGTCAACTGCTGTTGCTGATCCAACTGTTTGTCTTTTTCAGCAATTTGATGATCTTTCATCGCAATCTGCTCTGATAATCTCGCAATTTCAGTATTTTTGTCTTCAATCAGCTGTGTAATAATTTTGTCAAAATCAATATTGATTGAGTTCTTTTCACCTTCTTGATTTTTATCAGTCAGATCTTCTAAAATCATTTTTCCGTAGTGTTTTTCTAAACGCTTAATACCATCTTCATTGACAACTGTAACACCACGATCGTTTTTTGCAAGGTATTCATCTGATAGTTTTTTTATACGGTTATTCATTGCTTGACGCGTCACACCAAATGCTTCTGACAATTCCGTCACAGTCATTTTTTTCATTAAATTTCTCCATTGGTATTTTATCTTTAATTCATTATAACAAAAAAATCTAGCAAAGGCTTACATATCCTAAATCTATCTTTAATTTCAACTATAAATCTCCCTAGTAAATCGCAAATTGAAACAGAACTAATAACTATCCTGAAAAGATAATAAATACAACCTGTAATTTTATAGCCATTTATCTTTTTATACTAAATCAAAAGGAATCACCTATATCGCGATTCCTTATAAAAAATATTAAATTTGTATAGCTATACTCTTTAGCTCCACTCTCCATAAAATAACAACTAAATATCAAAACAATTCAAACAACAAACAAGCACACCATTTCTTCATCATTTTACGAAAAAGACCCTCTGAAACGTTGATTTCAGAGGGTCTTTATGAATCTGCTATACCGGCGGCCGGGGTCGAACCGGCACGTCCGTGAAGACACTGGATTTTGAGTCCAGCGCGTCTGCCAATTCCGCCACGCCGGCAAATTCTATTATGGAAACTTCCAATAAACTGGGGTAGCTGGATTCGAACCAACGCATGAGGGAGTCAAAGTCCCTTGCCTTACCGCTTGGCTATACCCCAATAATACTAATGAAAGGCGGTCGACGGGAATCGAACCCGCGAGTGTCAGCGCCACAAGCTGATGTGTTAACCACTTCACCACGACCGCCATATTTCAAACACGGGCAGCAGGAATTGAACCCACACCAAAGGTTTTGGAGACCTTTGTTCTACCTTTAAACTATGCCCGTAAAGGTAATATGGAAGGGGAGGGATTCGAACCCCCGAACCCGAAGGAGCGGATTTACAGTCCGCCGCGTTTAGCCACTTCGCTACCCTTCCAAATTATTTAATTCCATTAGATCAACGACCTAATGGGAGTTGAGGGGTTCGAACCCCCGACCCTCTGCTTGTAAGGCAGATGCTCTCCCAGCTGAGCTAAACTCCCATGTAGGAGTTCAACTCAACTGCCCTGTTTCTACGGTTGCCATGCAA
>NZ_BAAGGP010000072.1:0-14806 GCF_054658615.1 Pseudolactococcus yaeyamensis | reverse complement strand
GTTAGATATATAAGCAAGCATTATTATTCAAGAGTTTTAAAAAGACATCATCTAGGTTATAATAAAGAAAACAAACAAAGGAAGATAATCGTGGAAAAATCATTTAAAACATCTGAAAATCAACGCCGTGCCAGTCAACGATACCGTGACAAATTAACACCTGAACAACGTACCTATAACAGCGCTAGAACTGCTAGTCAAACATTTGCTAGAAAGCACGCCAGAAATCAAGAAGATGTCATCAATTTTGTGAATACTTACTTATTAGAAAATGTCAATGCTGAAGGTGAGTTTGCGAAACTCTGGCAAGAATTAACCGATAAATTGAAGTAAATTTACATCTCTTGCACAACTTCTTGATTCCGTTCATCTTGCTCTTGTGCTTCTACGACTTCATTTTCAAGTTTTTCCAAATCACTCAAACTCATATCAAGAGAGATAGCCTTGGTTAATCTACCGAGTTGATGACTTTTCTCATGAAGTTCATCTGCTCGCTCAAACGGCTTGCCTAGATTGTCTTGTGCAGACACAAGCTCTGCTTGAACTTCTGTTA
The DNA here is from genome assembly GCF_054658615.1 of Pseudolactococcus yaeyamensis. NCBI lineage: Bacteria > Bacillati > Bacillota > Bacilli > Lactobacillales > Streptococcaceae > Pseudolactococcus > Pseudolactococcus yaeyamensis. Next base: position 14,253 of record NZ_BAAGGP010000072.1, on the reverse strand, counting down.
ATTGATTTTCTCTTTGTTTCGTATACCTCCCTTCTTGGATACTTACGACTTCATTGACGATCCGAGCGATACTCCCAGCTGGACTATCAAAATTCAAGTCGATGACTTTACAGGCAACATCTTCTCCGATAAGTTGCACCAATGGTTCTAGCTGCCGAGTAGAGACACACAACTGGATACTTAACCCCGCAATCTCACCGATCGTTTTGGTTTCTGAGCTTGTTGAACTTTTCGCATATTCTCTAGCTTCTTTCAATAAGTTTGTTCCTGCTTCCTCCCGATTATTAAAAGTGTGGTCTCTAATTTTCATAATAAAATCTTCTCTTGAAAAACGTTGTGAAATAAGCGTTTGGTCAGAAACACAAGCCTTTAATTCTTCTTGGATGTCAACTATTTTCTCGGGGAGTGTGCTGACTTTTTTCTCCCATTCTCGTTGTTCTGTGCCATAGTTTTGTGCTAAGAGTTTCAAGCGATTGACATCATTTTCAAGCATGGCACGCTCTTTCAAAAGGGGATTGCCTGTCGCAATCGCCTTAACTTCACTCGCATCAATCACTGCCTCGTCCACATCTTCCATACTTCGTGCAGGAGATTTACTGGTCATGACTTGTGTGATATATTTGAGTTTATTTTCGACAACTTGCCATCTGTATGCATCGAACGTGCCTTCTGTCACATAATTAAAGACATGAACATGCGAATTTTCATTGCCCTGACGAATCACTCGACCATTGCGCTGCTCCAAATCACTTGGGCGCCAAGGGACATCTAAGTGATGAACTGCTAGTAATTTATCTTGTATGTTTGTGCCAGTTCCTAGCTTTTGAGTACTGCCTAACAACACCCTGACTTTTCCGACTCGAACATCTTGAAAGAGGCGTTCTTTTTATAGCGATAGGTAACCTCCAGTCCTACTCATATGAGTGGTTACTTTTGGCTTTCCCCCGCTCCACACCGTGCGTGCGACTTTCACCGCACACGGCGTTCTATCAGTTTATTTCCTATTAATTTCTAATCCCAATATGTTTTTCTAGCGCTGTTTCATAACAGTACAATCAAATGTTGGGGTGATATTGTTTAACTATCCATTCTGGGTGATTGATTTTAGAGTTGGATTGCCCACCAACTTTCTGAGTTTGTTCAGTTTTTCGATATGCGCTTGGTCAAGGTCGAGCGGTTTAAGATATTTCTCAATCGTTTCAACCTTGGTGGCGTGTATCAACTTATGAACTTCCTCCGTGATAAGGGTCAAGTTCCCATAAGAATCGTCATGCGTTTCTGACCACAATTTCTTGTGATGAACATGCATGTTTCCGATGATTTCCTGTCCGCTTATCGGGCATTTACCCTTTTGTGCAACGTATAGTGCAATTCGATTATCATATAACTCAACTGTGGCTCTTTGTCCCGTGCCGAGTGGCATAGTCCGTAGAATTTCCAGTTCAGTTGTCGTGATAGTCTCAAGTTTTTTATGAATGAGCTTTTGCCCCTCTTCAGTGTACTTGTTAATCGCTCTTTTCTTTTGCATAGGGTTTCGTGCCTTAACATCTCCGATGGGGAGGACGGGGCGCTTCATATAGTACCTCATGGACTTAAGTCCTCGCTTGGTATATTGTAGAATGCCTTTATCCTTGCCTGTATAAACGCCACGATGGGTATTGCCGTTTGTGTCAGTTTTACCTCTTTTCGTAGCTTTCTGGAATCTGTGATACATGACAATGTCCATTTCTCGTGCAATTCTACTAAGGTCAAGGTTAACCTGATTGGCTATACCGTAGTAGTTGTGCAATCCAATGACCATTGAGTTGTACTTATTGATGCCATATACAGTCTCTATGGAGTTGCCTGTTTTTTGAATGGTTTTGACTTGATTTGTTAGTTTTTGTTTCAGACTTTTTAGAGCCTTGTCCGCAATATGAGTTTCTGCCACTCTCTTTTTACCCTTTTTTCGAGCTATGAGTTTGAAACCAAGAAATTCGGAATATTCCTTTTTCAGGTTTGTCACTTTAGACTTTTCGGGGGAGATTGGGAGTTTAAGTCGCTCATTCAGCCACATAGAAGTTGCCTTGAATATCTTTTCAGCGTTGGAACGGTTATTTGTGAATATCTTGAAGTCGTCCGCATATCTGACGATATACATTGGTTTCAGTTTTGTATTCTTTCTCAAGTAGCGCAATTCATTGCTGTAATTCCTAATGCTCTTTCTGAACATTGGTTTGATGTTCGGGAGGTCTCTTGTCGCCCATTGATTCTCTATCCAGTGGTCAAACTCATTGAGGTTGACGTTGGCAAGTAATGGACTTAAAATACCGCCTTGTGGTGTCCCTTTGCTAGGATAGTGCGTTGACTTGTCTGGCATGAGAATAGGGGCTTTCAGTATTTTCCGAGTAACTGTTTGTCCTGTATTCCAAGCGTCCAGAGCTGGCGCATGAGTTTCACATGATTGACTTCATCAAAGAAGCTCATGATGTCAACGTCCACGACATAGTGTAGCTTGCTTTGGTTTATATGTTTTACGCTTTTGGCAATCGCATGTTCCGCAGAGCGGTTGGGGCGAAAGCCGTAGCTATCATTTATAAACTTCGCCTCACATATCGGCTCTAGGACTTGTAGAATACATTGTTGTATCATTCTGTCCCAGATTGAGGGAATACCAAGCGGACGGGGTTTACCGTTGGGCTTGGGAATTTCTTTACGCCTGACTGTGCGTGGGTTGTAGTGTTGAAACTCCTTCTGAATTTGACTAACAAATTGGTCGTGTGATAGTTGTTCAATATCCTTTATCGTTTGTTTATCCACCGAGGGCGTTTGACTGCCCTTGTTGGACTTGATATTGCGATAAGCGAGCATAATATTGTCTTTCGACGTAATCAGCTCCATTAGATTTTGAAATCTTTCTCCATTTTTGGATTGTTCATGCAAGGTATTGAGTTTCTCTTGGAGACCGTAGTACTCCAGATGTCTCAGACTTGCATTTTTAACAGTTCCTTTATGTTGAATCGTCAAGGTCTAAACCACCTCCAAGGTTTGATGGGTCGCATCACCATTTCAGATGTCGTGATAATCTCTTGCCTCCCCTTGGCACGTTTTTCTTTCAACATCAATCAATTCTCTCTAACTGTGGTGTTCGATATTTACCAATGACGAGTGGTGTTCGCTCAACTAAGACTTCACTAAATTCCAAACCGAACCATCTAGCAGGTGTTACCGTAATTTGACGAATGGCAAATTTAGTTTGCATGATCAAACGTGACCAGTTTGAAAGTTCACCCGCATGAGAAAGTTCTTCATTGAGCAAGATAAATCTGAAATCACCAACTTCTCGATGATCAGAGACTGAGTAAGTCTGTACTTGCTTTTTAATTTCACCCGTTGCCATTAGTTCTGTTACAATTTGACGCAGATAAACATTGACTTCTTGACTAACTCTAAAGCCTAGGTGCAACTTCACAAGCACGACGTAATCCGTTCCTAGGGTGTCGATTTCATACTGTTTGGTGAAAGGTTCGTCTGTGACTGAAACATTGACAAACCAATAGACATGCGCACGTTTCGGATTCCTATCCAAAATAGAATATAAAATAGGCGCATCAATCTCATCATCCACCATGTACTTGGTCAAATAAACGACGTTGGTCTGCAAAATCGGGAGTGAGTGGTCGTTTCGCAAATGGTCAAGTTGCGCTAGGTAATTTCTAACCGGCAGATGCTCGACCAAGCCGTCTGTAATCAGACTGCCCTTGTACCAAATATACATGATCACGATGATGGCAAGCGCAATCAGAACGGCGACATAACCGCCATGCACGAACTTATCCAAGCTTGAGAGCAAGAAGACAATCTCGATGCCGGCAAAGAAAATCGGCACTGCGATCGCAAAGAAGGCTTTGGCGCGCGTTTTCAGATAAAAATGCAGCAAGAAAGTGGTCATAAGCATGGTCACTGTGATCGACAGGCCATATGCTGCCTCCATTTTAGTAGACGATTGGAAAACAATAACAACGATAGACGTCGTCACCCACAATAAGAAGTTCACAACTGGAATATATTGTTGATTGCGACTCTTGCCAGGGTAAAGGACATGCAAGCGTGGCAGAATTTTCAAGCGCATGGCTTCGCTGACAAGTGTGAAAGAACCCGTGATTAAGGCCTGAGATGCAATAATCGCAGCCAAAGTCGCAAAGAGCACTGCCAAAGGCATCAATGGATCTGCAATCATTTGGAAAAATGGATTCATCTCTTTGAACTGATGGATGTCAGTTGATAAGAGATAAGCAACTTGACCAAAGTAATTGATAATCAGACTGATTTTGACATAAGGCCAGCTCAAATGAATATTGGATTTTCCCACATGACCTAAATCACTATACAGAGCTTCCGCTCCTGTTGTAGCAAGAAAAACATTACCTAGAATGAATAAGCCCAAGTGATTGTCAGGACTAAATAATAGCTTGACGCCATATACTGGATTTAAGGCTCTCAGTACTGACAAGTCTTGTAGTAAGTTAGCAAACCCTGAAATCAAAAGGAAGGTAAACCAGAGAAACATAATCGGACCAAATAATTTACCGACTGTATCCGTCCCGAAGCGTTGAAAACTAAAGAGAATAAGAAGAATGGCTAAGGTGATGATCACAATCACTTGCTGTGAATAACCAAAAATCTCAGTAAAAATCGGCAGTGTCCGCAAGCCTTCTATGGCACTGGTGACAGTCACCGCTGGCGTTAAGACACCATCCGCAAGTAAAGCCGCACCCCCAATAATCGCTGGAATAATTAAAAATTTCCCCATAGGTCGAACAAGCGCGTAAAGTGAAAAAATACCGCCTTCGCCTTTATTATCGGCGTTGAGCGCAATCATGACGTATTTCACGGTTGTCAGTAAGGTAATCGTCCAAAAAATAAGGGACACACTACCGATTAGAAAGTTCTCGTTGATTTTACCATTATTGCCGGCAATCAGGCCTTTCATGACATAAAGTGGACTGGTCCCGATGTCTCCATAAACAATCCCCATGGCAATCAAGAGGCCAGCTGTTGACCACTTCTGATTTAACTTCTTCATTTGAAAATACCTTCCTCGGAAATTTTAGGTGCAAAAAAAACCTAAATGTCCTGATCATTTCTGTTGAAATATAGAACACCTAAGTCTTGCCATTTAAGGATAAACCAGTGATAATAACTTACCACAGATATGTTGATTTATCCAGTCGTGTACGACCTGCTACTCCCTTAAGTCAATAGAGTCATTTTAACAGGATAGTGGGGTGGTGTCAAGAACAAACCACTAACCAAATTAAATTATTTTACACTATTTTATAAACCAATCCGCTCAAAGACTTCGTCCACCCGACTGGCATAATAAGTTGGATCAAATAAGTCATCAATTTCTGCCTCAGTCAAGACTGACATGACTTGTTCGTCAGACAAAAGTTGCGGTTTGAAATCGACTTGATTATCCCATGAATAAGCGGTTTTTGGCTGAACCAAATCATACGCCGTTTCACGTGTCATCCCTTTTTCGATGAGTTTCAACATCACACGTTGGCTGTAAATCAAACCAAATGTGCTGTTCATGTTACGAATCATATTTTCAGGGAAAACAGTCAGATTTTTCACAATATTACCAAAACGGTTTAACATATAATTCAGCAAGATTGTTGTATCTGGTGTAATAATCCGTTCAGCTGAACTGTGTGAAATATCACGTTCATGCCATAAGGCAATATTTTCATAAGCAGTTACCGCATGCCCACGAATCACGCGCGCAAGCCCTGTCATGTTCTCAGAACCAATTGGATTACGTTTGTGAGGCATTGCTGAACTGCCTTTTTGACCTTTAGCAAAGAATTCCTCTACTTCACGTTGCTCAGATTTTTGCAAACCACGAATTTCAGTCGCCATACGCTCAATAGATGATGCGATAATCGCTAAAGTACTAAAATACTCTGCGTGCAAATCACGTGGTAAAACTTGAGTCGAAATTTCTTGGGCTGTAATCCCAAGTTTGTCACAGACATAACGCTCAACGAATGGCGGAATATTAGCAAAGTTACCAACAGCCCCTGAAATTTTACCTGCTTCAACGCCACGCGCAGCATGCTCAAAACGCTCGATATTACGTTTCATCTCAGAGTACCAAGTTGCTAATTTCAAACCAAAGGTCGTTGGCTCAGCATGAACACCATGCGTCCGCCCCATCATGATGGTAAATTTATGCTCGCGCGCTTTGTCCGCAATAATTGTTGTAAAACGCTCAAGGTCAGCACGCAACACATCATTGGCTTGCTTGAAAAGATAGCCGTAAGCTGTGTCGACGACATCAGTCGATGTCAAACCATAATGTACCCACTTACGTTCTTCACCTAAGCTCTCAGAGACCGCACGTGTAAAGGCGACCACATCATGACGTGTTTCTTGTTCAATCTCAAGAATCCGATCCACATCAAATGTTGCCTTTTCACGAATCTTCGCGACATCTTCTTTAGGAATTTCACCGAGTTCAGCCCAAGCTTCATCAGCTAAAATCTCAACTTCAAGCCAAGCTTGATATTTATTTTCTTCAGTCCAAATGGCTGACATTTCAGGGCGGGAATAACGTTCTAACATGATTTATGTTCCTTTTCTATGACAATCTCTTATAAACTCATCGCGCAGTCATCTGTCAAAACAGTCACATGACCCATTTTGCGATTTTCCTTTGCTTCAATTTTACCATACAAATGCAAATGTGCGCTCGGATTTTCTGTCGCAAAATGTTGGGCAGCAGATAAATCTTGACCTAAAACTTGCAGCATGACAGCAGGTGATAACAACACTACCTTTGGTAATGGTTGGTCCAAAATACCACGAATATGTAAATCAAACTGTGAAAAATCACACGCTTCAATCGTCGCATGACCTGAATTATGCGGCCGCGGTGCAATTTCATTGACCAAAATATCATGGTTAGTCACAAACATTTCAATACATAAAGTCCCTGACAATTTCAAAGCCTGAGCAATTTTCAGCGCCATACTTCTCGCTTCTTCTGCCAAATACTTTGAAATTCTTGCAGGCATAATTGTTTTATCTAAAATATTATTGCGATGCAAGTTTTCACAAACTGGAAAGACTGAAAATTCAGTCCCATTACCAGAAATAATGACGGAAATTTCCTTTAAAAAACTGACAAATTCTTCACTCACACACGGTTGAAGATCTGCAAGATCACGTGCTTCTTCCCAGTCTACAACATTCTCAACAACAACTTGACCATGACCATCATAACCACCTGTTGCCGTTTTGACAACGTGCTTTTTAGATAAATCCAAATCATTCAAGTCTTCTAACGTCTTAATGACTGTATATGGTGCTACTTTCACACCTGCATTTGTCAAAAATTCTTTTTCAAAAATACGATTTTGAGAAATGCGCAATAACTCTAAACCTTGGGGTATTTTATCTTCGTAAGGTGCTAAAGCATCTGCTGATACATTCTCAAACTCATAGGTCAGCACATCAGCGCGTGCGGCTAATTTTGCAATTGCAGCCGTATCATCATACTTGGCTACAATTTGTTCAGCTACTTGAGAAGCTGGACAATTCGGATCTGGATCAAGGGTAATAACCTTATGTCCCATGTAAATCGCAGATATAGCCATCATTTGTCCGAGTTGACCGCCCCCGATAATTCCTATCGTTTTCTCTTTAGTCAAGTTCGTCACTACTTTCTATCACAACTTGTTTTTGATCTTCTCGGAATTTAGTCAAGCGATCAGCTAAATCCTCGTCAGAAATTGACAAAGTTTGCAAGGCATATAAGCCAGCATTCTGTGCGCCAGACTCGCCGATTGACATCGTCGCAACAGGTACACCACCCGGCATTTGAACAATGGATAAAAGTGAATCTAAGCCGTTCAAGGCACGTGATTTAACGGGTACACCGATAACTGGTAGCGTTGTTTTAGCTGCGACCATACCCGGTAAATGTGCTGCACCGCCAGCACCTGCAATGATAATTTGGATGCCACGTTCACGTGCCGTTTCCGCAAACTCAAACATCAAATCAGGTGTTCGATGGGCAGAAACGACTTTCTTTTCATAAGCGACACCAAATAAATCAAGCACATCTGCTGCTTTTTTCAAGGTTGGCCAATCAGACTTACTCCCCATAATGATGGCGATTTTAGGTTGTTTAAACATTTGCTTTATCTCCAATATCGTTTCTATAAAAAAGTCCTGTCGTCTCTTGCGCAGCTAATGCTTTGTAGAGAATCGCTTGGGCATCAGACACTGTATCCGCTGATGTTTCTAAGAGATAGACACGTCCGCCATTTGTTACCAGTTGACCATGAGTATCAGATGCTACCCCTGCATAGTAAGTGGTGATATCGCCCGTCGTTTTCTCAGGAATCTTAAGGCCTTTGGCATAATCCCCTGGGTAACCTTCCGAAGCAACAACGATGCCTAGTGTGACACCGCCATTGACCCAAGTGAAGTTAGGGGTTTTATCTGCAAGTAAATCGCGCATATTGACCGCAAAGTCTGACGTTAGACGTGGCAAAATGACTTGTGTCTCAGGGTCGCCAAAGCGTGCATTAAATTCAATGACCTTAGGACCCTCTGCTGTCAAGATCAGACCTGCATACAAAATGCCAGTGTAAGGACGTCCCTCGGTAATCATACCGTTGACAACGGGCTTGATAATCGTCTCAACAGCCGTGTCAACAACTGACTGTGGCAAGTGAGGTACTGGCGAATAAGCACCCATTCCACCTGTATTTGGACCTTTATCTTGGTCATAGGCACGTTTGTGGTCTTGCGCTGTCGGCATCATATAGAATTTATCATTTTTGACAAAAGCAAAGAGTGAAAATTCTTCGCCATCAAGAAATTCTTCAACAATGACACGTGACTTGCCAAACTTATTATTTTCAAGAACATCACGTGTGAAATCTAAAGCTTGAGCGACTGTTTCAGCGACAACCACACCTTTACCCAGTGCTAAACCATCAGCTTTAATAACAATCGGCGCTCCTTTTGATTCAATATAAGCTGCCGCTTGACTGAACTCACTAAAAGTCTTGTGGTCAGCGGTTGGCACCCCATATTGATTCATGATTTGCTTGGCAAAATCTTTTGACCACTCTAGTTCTGCTGCACGTTTGGTCGGTCCAAATACAGATAAACCTGCTGTTTCAAAATCATCAACAATGCCAGCCGCCAAGGCATCATCTGGTCCTACAAAAGTAAAGGCGATGTCGTTTGACTGAGCAAAGTCAATCAATTCAGCATGTTGGTCAATGTTGATAGCAATTGTTTCAATCCCATCTAAGAGCATACCAGCATTGCCTGGTGCAGCGTAAACAGCTGTCACTTCAGGACTATCTAGTAATTTTTTAGCAATCGCATGCTCACGCCCACCTGAGCCAATAACAAGTAATTTCAAGATTGTTTTCCTCTTCATGCTCTCTTTTACATTATTTTGTTTCATTCTATCATGATTATGCACAAAATAAGGTAAAATACCAGACAAAAAACCGAAAATACGTTTAAAACGTTCGGTTTTTTATCATCTGATGATTAGCTATCATACTCCATTAAAATATCACGGCCATGGCAAACAAGTTTGGCGCCTTCCTGAATCAGATGATGACAGCCATCTGATAGCTGATCAACGATATTGCCTGGAATGGCAAAGACATCACGTCCCTCTTCCATGGCACGTTCACAAGTAATCAAACTGCCTGATCGACGTTTAGCCTCTGCAACCAATATTCCCCGAGATAACCCTGCAATTATTCGGTTACGCTCAGGAAAATGAAACTTCAAGGGCTTTTCACCCGAGCCATATTCTGTCAGAATTAAATGATGCTTAGCGATGTAGGCTTGCAGCTGATAGTTTTCTTGAGGATAGTTGACATCCAGACCTGTACCAATCACAGCGATTGTCTTGCCACCATTTTTTAGTGCTGCGATATGACTGGCAGTATCAATACCGCGGGCTAAACCACTAACAATGACAAAATGATTGTCCAATTCCTTGATGATTTTTTGAACGCTTGCAACACCTTGTTGACTGCAATCTCGACTACCTACAAACCCTAGTTTGGCTTGATGGAGTAGGCTTAAATCCCCTTGATAAAACAGTAAAACGGGTGGATTATACATCTCTCTTAAATATTCAGGATAGACACTATCCTGAATCGAAAATGATGGAAATTTCAGAAATTCCTGTCGGAGTGCTTTCAAATCTAGTGACCGAAATTTTTCCCAGAAAAGTGCTGGATGTTTCATATTGGATTGTCGGATAAAAGCAGGTAAGCAGACTAAGGGATTTTTTTCCTGACAGTCTGCAACTAGAGTTAAAAACTGATGAATCAATAAATTTGACATACCAGCTTTTTTTAAACGATAGAGATCGAAATTAGTCATAAAATAATCCTTTCACTACCTTATACGAAAAAAAGCTACGATTGCTCGCAACTTTTATATCCTCTCTCTTTTATCAACTTATTTCGATTTTATATAATTGATACCATTGGCCTTAGGTCCTGTCGATTTGCCTAGGAAGATAGCTAGGACTAAAATCGTCAGAACATAAGGGGCAATTTGCAAATAAACACTTGGAATGCTTGAAATGACTGGGATTTGCGTGCCGACAACCGAAAGACTTTGTGATAGTCCAAAAAAGAGACTCGCAAGCATGGCACCAACTGGATTCCATTTACCAAAAATCATAGCTGCCATGGCGATGAAACCTTGTCCAGCAATGGTAGATCCACTGAAGTTTACGGAGATTTGTTGGGCAAAAACTGCCCCACCGAATCCACCAAGGACACCCGAAATCATGACGCCAGAATAACGCATCAAATAGACATTAATGCCAAGCGTATCAGCTGCCTGTGGATGTTCACCGACTGAGCGCAGACGCAAGCCAAAACGTGTCTTAAACAGGATAAACCATGCGATAAAGGACACGACAATGGCAACATAACCAATCAGAGAGGTTTGTTTAAAGAAGATTTTACCAATAATCGGAATCTCGTTCAATAGCGGAAAATCCCAATAACCAAAGCTCTGTTGAATATTATCTGTTTGCCCTTTGCCATAAAATACCTTGACCAAGAAAACAGCAAGTGCTGGTGCCATGAGGTTAATCACTGTTCCTGAAATAATGTGGTCTGCCCGAAAGTTAATGGTTGCTACTGCATGAAGTAGTGAGAAAATCAGACCAATCACACCTGCAAAGAGTAACGCAATCCAAGGCGTCGCTTTACCAAAAGTCTCTGCGAAAGTCAGATTAAAAACGACAGATGAGAAGGCACCCATAATCATAATCCCTTCAAGGCCGACATTGACAATCCCACTACGCTCAGAAAAGGTACCACCTAAACTGGTAAAAATCAAAGGTGTCGCATAGATCAACATAGAGGAGATTAAAATTTGAAAAATCGTTGTGATTGTCATCAGTTCTCACCTTCTTTCTTAGCCACTTTTTTAGGTAATTGCGGTAAAATTTTCTCGATAACAAACTTAATACCCACAAAGAAGATAATACTTGCAATGACAACATTGACAATTTCTGCTGGAATACCGGTAACGTTCATACCTGGTGCACCAACTTTCAAAATTGAGAATAAGAAAGCTGCTAATAAAATACCGATAGGAGAATTTTCACCTAATAAGGCGACTGCCATGCCATCAAACCCGATAGATAGACTTGAATATTGGACAAAGAAATTTTGGAATGTTCCTAAACCTTCAACGACACCGCCTAAACCAGCTAAACCACCTGCCATTAGCATCGAAATGATAATGGTTCGTTTAGATGAAATACCAGAAGATTCAGAGGCATTGGGATTTAAACCAACCGCCCTAATTTCAAAACCAAGGGTAGTCCGTCTAAAAATAATTGCAACAATAATAATCGCAATAATGGCAATAAAGATACCGATATTGAGTCGAGAATTATTGGTAATCGATGTTAAAAATGAGTTTCTAAACGTCGCATTAGCGCCTACTTGAATCGTTGAATCTTTGGATGCCATCAATTTTTGATTAAAACCATAATGTACGAGATAAGTTGATACCAGTAAAATGATGTAATTCATCATAATCGTGACAATAACTTCACTTGTGCCCCAAAATGCTTTGAGAATCCCAGGAATAGCTGCCATAATTGCACCCCAAGCAGCGCCAATAATAATGACAAGAGGAATCATGAAAACACGTGGCATATCTGGAAAACTAAGCGCAAACCAGACAGAGGAAATCCAACCTGCTAGGGCTTGACCAGACATTCCGATATTAATCATCCCAGCTCGCATGGCAACAGCAAAAGACAAGCCTGTCAAAATCAGTGGTCCCATACTTCGGAAGATTTCGCCGATTGATTTACTATTGCCGAAAGCCTGACTGAGCAAATCTTCGTAACCCCAGATTGGGTTATAACCGAAAACTAGCATGATGATGGCACCAAGCAAGAAACCAGCAACAACTGCAATAACTGGAATCAAACCTTTTCGAATTGATAAATTTTTCATGTTTACCCTTTGCCTCCTACCATCAGAACACCTAGTTCTTGTTTTGTTGTGTCCTTAGGTCTGACAATCCCTTGAATTTGACCATCATGAATAACTGCAATCCGGTCTGAGACATTTAATATTTCATCGAGTTCATACGATACAACTAAGACCGCTTTTCCTTCATCTCTAGCTTGAATCAAACGCTTATGAATATACTCAATCGCACCAACGTCTAGTCCACGAGTCGGTTGACTGACAATCAATAAATCTGGATTGCGGTCAATTTCCCGTGCAATGACCGCTTTCTGCTGATTCCCACCAGAAAGCGCTGATGCTGGTACAAGTTCACTTGCACCACGAACATCAAATTCTGTCATTAAATCGCGCGCATGGCGGTTAATTGCTTTATAATTCAAGAAACCATGATGACTCAATGGTGCTTGATAATAGGTTTGTAAACTGATATTTTCAGCAACTGACATAGCTAAAATCAAGCCATCACGGTGGCGGTCTTCTGGAATGTGTGCAACTGACATTTCAGTAATTTGACGCGGTCTGAAGTTCGCAACATTTTGACCTTTGACATCAATTTGGCCACTTTCAACATGCTGTAACCCTGTAATCGCACGGACTAACTCACTTTGACCATTACCGTCAATACCGGCGATACCGACAATTTCACCCGCATGGACCTGTAAAGAAAGCGACTTAACGGCTTGGGCGCCACGACTTTCATGAACCACCAAATCTTTGATGTCGAGGACGACTTTACCTGGATTTGCGGCTTTTTTCTCTGTTACGAAGGATACGCTATGCCCGACCATCATCTCAGCCAGTTCTTTACTGCTACGACCTTCGACCTCAACGGTTTCAATCGATTTACCACGGCGAATCACGGTCACGCGATCTGCTACGGCACGAATTTCTTCTAGTTTGTGGGTAATCAAAATGATTGATTTCCCTTCCTTCACAAGATTTCGCATGATGTCTAACAGCTCTAAAATTTCAGCAGGTGTTAAAACAGCGGTTGGCTCATCGAAAATGAGAATGTCCGCACCACGATAGAGAGTTTTCAAAATCTCGACGCGCTGTTGCTGACCGACATTGATATCTCTAACTAGAGCATCAGGTTTAACCTCGAGACCATATTTTTGAGACAATTCGAGAATTTCTTTCTCAGCTTTTTTAATGTCTAGTTTACCACCATGGACAGTTTCATTGCCCAAAATAATATTTTCGGTGACTGTAAAAGCATCCACTAACATGAAATGCTGATGCACCATACCAATCCCAAGTTTACTCGCTTTTGACGGCGAATCTATTTTTTGCGTTTCACCCTTGACCATAATCTCACCTGAAGTCGGTTCAAGCAAGCCTGATAGCATGTTCATCAAGGTTGATTTGCCAGCACCATTTTCACCCAAGAGCGCGTGAATTTCACCTTTTCTAACTTGCAAATCGATTTGATCATTCGCAACAAATTCTCCAAAAATTTTAGTGACTTTGCGCATTTCTATCACATTTTGTGCTGTCATCAAAACTCCGTTCTAATATTTTGTCCATTCATTTCATTATATCATATTGCTGTATACGATTTCATAAAAACTTAAAAAATTCCCCGAGTTTGACAGTTAAAAATCAGAAAAACACTATTCCGCCTTGTGATATAAGGAGTTAGAGCGTTTTGTTCTCAATTATTTTTGTTGTATACACACCCCTCTTGCGAATTGTCTCAGCTCCTCTA
>NZ_BAAGGP010000071.1:0-15072 GCF_054658615.1 Pseudolactococcus yaeyamensis | reverse complement strand
AGCACAAGTCCTTGATAGCACTTGCGAAAAAATGAATTTTTCGTAGGCTTATTTAGTGTACCTTAGTTTCATAAATCTTGTAAAATAAATTTACAAGTCTTACTTGACTTATTACCACTAGACTTATGGTTTGAGCTGGTTCAAATTTGTGCCAACGATAACAGATTTACTCTGGGATGGTCAAGTTTTATCACACTATTTACAACATCAAGAATTTTATTTTGGTATTAGCATTTTTATCCTTTTATTGCTATTGAAATTTTGGAAGAAGAGAATGACGGATGGGAAAGAGGGACGATATTGGAAAATTTGAAAAATCATGCGATAGTCACGCTAAAATTACTGTTTAATTCCCACCTGGTTTTGTTTTTTGTTTGTGTTTTGCTCTTTAACATTATCATTCACTTACAACAAATTTTAATTTTACCAGTAAGTATGGCATTTTTATCATGTTACGCATTTTTTGAAAATGAAAATCTGGATGATATGTGTGGTACTCAAAAAATTATTTCTGCCATTTCAAATGGAGAATTTTCAAGTAGGATAATGAGAAATATTTTGTTTGCAATATTTGCTTTAACGATATCAGGTGTATTTTCGGTAATGAAAAATGATTGGTTTCTAATATTGATTGGTCTAGCGACATATACTACTAGTCTATCACTTTGGTATTTGTTGCATCTATTCCTTAAAAATGTTGTATTAATCACAATTATTTCATTATTGTATGTGTTTATTTGGATAGTTTACTATCGTAGATTTCCAATACTGTATTTCAATCCATTTTATTTGATAGCTAAAAGTCATGTTTTTGAGCAAGATTTATTATTTGTCATATTATCTATCTGCATATTAGCGATATCAATATGGATTCATTCAAATCGGTTTTTATTTGTTTACTCCATCAACAAAAAGACAAACAAATAAGATTAGCGTAAAAATATATTAAGCTGATTTTGTTGTCTTTTCCAATAGTATATGCTTGTATTATTGTTCTGAGTTTCATCAAAAAAAACACCAACATATCGCTGATGTTTCATACTTTTTCATGCACCATTTCAATCCATTTAGCAATTTCAAGCATGGTTTCTTCTGTATCTGGGGAGTTGGTAACTGATAAGACAAAATCAGCAGATTGGTTAATGACATCGTCATTAATGAGTTGGTAGCCATTGATATTAAGAAAATACAGGCTGGCTTGAATTGCTGTACGTTTGTTACCATCCCGAAAAGCGTGTTTTTTAGCGATTTTTTGGAGGATAAAGGCAGCTTTAAGCCAAATGGACGGGTAAAGTTCTTGACCGAAAACAATTTGTTGTGGTTGCTCAACGATCATCTCTAAACTTGAATCAGATAAAACACCATAAGTAGTACCATTAACCATTTTGACGGCATACCGATTGATTTCTATTAATTGTGTTTTTGTCAGATATTGAATCATTTTATCTATCCTTTAATTCCTGCATGAGTGGTGAAAATCGGTCCATGAATTGATGGATCTCTAATTTTTCTGTCGAAGTCACACTTTTTTCTGTAATATAAGTTGCGACTGCCTCACTTACAAAGGAAGAGATAGATTGTTCAGTTAAAGTAGTGTAATCGACAATTTCTTGATAGAGTTTGTCATCAAAGCGGATAGAAGTTGGTTTTGACATGGTGTTATCCTTTCTGCGATTCCACTTTGTGAAATCATTAAACTTGACCTATGCTGGTGCGCCACAAGTGGGGGCATTCGCGACTCAATATCCGATCAAAGTTCTATTTTGTATTTGTTGGTAAATACAGTGTATCGTATTTTGTAGTCGCTGTCAACTACAAATTGAAGAAAATAAAAGAGGCTGGGACAAAAGTCTCAGAAATACGAAAACCGCATGAAATTCGTTTCTAGAAACGTTGATTTCATGCGGTTTTTCAGTTTCAAAATTTGTCAAAAATAAGCAATTTCTGACTTTTGTCCCAACCTCATATTTTTAAATTTCATCCCATCCGTTCTCGTAATTTTTCAACAAACAAGTATGTTGCAGGGCAAATTAAGGTATTCTTGAGTGTCAGATGATTAATCTGAAGAAATTTCTTGCGGTCAGTATGCGGAAACTCTCGACAGGCTTTGGGTCTGACATCATAGACATCGCAGAGCTTATCAGAGCCTAAAAAGGGGCAGGGCATGCACTGAAATATTTTGTCGCCATCTTCATCGACTTGGAGGTATTCTGTCTCAAAATTAGCTAATTTCATGCGCAAGCGTTTGGCAATGCGTTCTATATCGTTTTCTGTAAAGAGTGGGCCGAGTGATTTACAGCAGTTGGCACATTGGGTGCAGTCGATTTCTGTAAAAACTTCATCGTGAAGTTCTTTGGTTAATTTATCTATATTTTTAGGGGCTTTCTTCTTGAGCGTTGTTAAAAATTGTCGATGGACTTTTTGCTTTTGAAGCGCCAAATCTCTGTAATGTTCAATATCCATAAGCTATATTTTAACATAAAACTATGCAAAAAAAGATACCCTCGAAAGGATATCCGTTTCATTCTTAATCCAAAATCGGGAAATAAAACTTATTTCGCCAATTTTTTAGCCAAACGTGATTTATCACGGTTAGCTTTATTTTTATGGATTAAACCTTTGGAATGAGCTTTGTCAATTGCAGCAGATGCAGCGACATACAATGCTTGCGCATCATCAGAGCCAACAGCAACGGCAGTTTCAAATTTTTTGATTGAAGTGTGCAAAGCAGCTTTTTGAGCAGAATTACGTTCGTTTTGAACGATGTTCAACTCAGCACGTTTGATGGCAGATTTAATGTTAGCCATGTTTGTTCTCCTTATTTATAATATTGAGATGACCCAGAGAGTCAAACTTCAAATATTGCCTAAAACACAATACCAAGTAAGTATAGCATAAAAAAATAAGAAAGGCAAATTTATTTTTTTATGCTATAATTGGTATAGATAGATATAGAAAATTAGGTAAACCAATATAGTAGTTTGCTGACTAGTAAAAGGAATACCACGTCATTTCAGTTTTTTGATACATTTTTTTCGGTATGGTGGTGGCGCCCTTTGTCAATAGTGCTTTTATCCATGAACCGAGAGAAAGTCAAATAAATCCAGAAAAATAATAGAACGATTAGAATGAGAAAGACGAAAAAGGAGAATACGAAGTGACAGCAATTTATATTCGAATACATGATGAAATTAAGCATCAAATAGAGACGGGCGTTTTTGAAGTCGGGCAACGGTTGCCGAGTGAGCGCATGATGGCGGAGCAATTTGGGGTATCACGGATGACCTTGCGCCAAGCTGTGACGAGCTTAGTCGAGGAAGGTATTTTAACACGCTATGTTGGGTCTGGGACATATGTTGCCAGCGATCGTGTACGTGAAAAAATGCGTGGGACGACCAGTTTCACGGAAATTATTCAAAATTTAGGGAAGACACCGAGTTCAAAAGTTTTAAGTTATCAAAAAACCAAGGCAAATGAAGTCGAGTGCGATAAGTTGCAGCTTAAAAAAGGCGCTCAAATTATCCGCATGGAGCGGATTCGGTATGCTGATGAACTACCGATTTGTTATGAAGTGGCGAGTATCCCTTATCGTTTGATTGAAGATTTCGTAAAAAATGATATTGCCAACCATTTTTATGATACTTTGGCAAATGCTGGCAAGAAAATTGGGCGCAGTGAGCAAATCATTTCGGCTAAGATTGTTAATAAAGAAATTGCTAACTTTTTGTCAATTAAACAAAGTTCAGCGATTTTGGCATTGACACAGGTTTCTTATTTTGCCAACAGCGATGAAACGCCTTTTGAATACGTATTATCCCAATATGTCGGCGAACGATTTGAATTTTACTTAGAAAGATAAAAATGACGCATTCTGAAAAAGTGGTTGATTTACTCCATGCAGGTCAATTTGATGATGTGGCGACGGAACTAGCGAAAGCGATTGCCACTGATGGTCTTGATTTGCTAACGGATTTGGCCGAATATTTGTCAATGATGGGCTTTATAGCTGAAAGCCGTCAGGTTTATGAAAAAATTGCAGCGACAGATGCTGACAATACAGCTATTTTGCTCAATCTCGCTGAAATGAAATTCGATGATGGCGATTTAGATGGCGCGCTCGAATTACTCTACAAAATAGAGGCGGCTGACGATAACTATGTTGCAGCCCTCGTCATGATTGCTGACCTCTATCAGGCAGACGGTGTCTGGGAAGCAGCGCTTGAGAAATTACTGGAAGCCGCAAGTCTGACAGATTCTCCTCTGGTAACATTTGCCATTGGCGAACTTTACTATAACCAAGGAAAATGGCGTGAGGCGATTGCCTACTTTGCTAAACTCAGTCAACGTCAGATTTTAGAACTCACCAAAATATCAACCTACCAGCGGATTGGGACGGCTTATGCCTCTTTGGGGGAGTTTGAAAATGCCACAAAATTCCTAGAAAAATCGCTTGAAATTGATCATGATGATAACGTTTTGTTTGAGATCGCACAAATCAATTTCGCAACCGGCGAAGTCACACGTGCCATTGACTATTTCAAACAATTAGATGCCTTGGCGCCTGATTTTGATGGCTATGCCTATCCGTATGCGCAAGCCTTGATTGAAGATAATGACTTTGAAGCTGCTTTTGCAGTAGCTAAAGACGGCTTGAGTAAGAACCCGACTGATGTGCCTTTGATTCATTTAACTAGCCGAATCGCCTATGCTTTACATGATTTAGAGAACTCAGAAAAGTATTTAACGCAAGCACTTGATTTACCAGATTTACATGATGAGACGGTCTTTCTTTTGAGCAATCTTTACATGGCACAAGAAGATTTTGAAGCGGTTATCGCGCTTGAAAGTCTGCTTGATGAAGAACATGTCTTAGCACAATGGAATATCGCTAAAGCTTACCGTGAACTCGACCAAGACGAAAAATCGTTGACGATTTATGACGAGATTAGTCAGAGTGTCTTGGCTGATAATCCGGAGTTTTTATTGGATTATGCGCAAATATTAATCCGAAATGGTCGAACAGACGATGCCAAGACAAGTCTCAGCAAATATTTATCACTTGTCCCAGATGATGAGAATTCACAAGCTTTATTTAATGAGCTATGATAATGGCGTTTAAACGCCTTTTTTGCTACAATAACCATTGTGAAGTTAAACTTTCAAGAAGGAACGTATTTAAAAAATGACAGAAGAAAAATTTGGTGCAGATTTAATTGTAGACTCACTCATTAATCATGATGTGAAATACATTTTTGGGATTCCGGGTGCTAAAATCGACAGGGTATTTGATACCTTAACTGACAAAGGTCCTGAGTTGATTGTCGCGCGTCACGAACAAAATGCCGCTTTTATGGCGCAGGCTGTTGGTCGGATTACAGGTGAGCCGGGTGTTGTGATTGCAACTTCTGGTCCCGGGGCGTCAAACTTAGCGACGGGTCTTGTAACGGCAACGGCAGAAGGTGATGCGGTGCTTGCGCTTGGTGGCCAAGTGAAGCGTGGTGACCTCCTGAAACGGACGCACCAGTCCATGAATAATGCGGCGCTTTTTGAACCGATTACCAAATACTCGGCAGAAGTCCAAGATGCAGATACCCTATCAGAAATTGTAGCTAATGCCTATCGCTTATCAAAAGCTGGCAAACCGAGCGCAAGTTTTATCTCCATTCCCCAAGACGTCGTCGACAGCAAGGTAAAAGTTAAGGCAATCAAGCCCTTGCACGAGCCGAAACTTGGCAATGCGTCGATTGATGATATTAATTATCTGGCGCAGGCGATTAAAAATGCTGTCTTGCCTGTTTTTCTTCTGGGTAGCGGTTCGTCATCTGCTAGTGTCACGCATGCCATTCGTGAACTCTTACAATATGTAAACATTCCAGTCGTTGAAACTTTCCAAGGGGCGGGTGTGATTTCGCGTGATTTGGTGCATAATTTCTTCGGTCGTGTCGGTCTTTTCCGAAATCAGCCGGGCGATATGTTACTTAAAAAATCCGATTTGGTTATCGCGATTGGCTACGATCCGATTGAGTATGAAGCGCGCAACTGGAATGCTGAAATTGATAGTCGTGTGATTGTCATTGACAAAGCGATAGCTGAGATTGATACTTATTATCAACCTGAGCGTGAGTTGATTGGTGATATCGCACAGACACTGGAAAATCTCATTCCTGCCATTCGGGGGTATAAAATTCCAGAAGGCAGTATAGAATATTTGGACGGTCTGCATAAGCTGCTGTCTAAAAATGAGTTTGACCGCAATACTGACCCTAATCTTGTACATCCGCTTGATTTCATCGATGTGCTACAAGACACCGTTAAAGATGATGAAACGGTTACGGTCGATGTCGGCAGTCATTATATCTGGATGGCACGGAATTTCAAATCTTATGAGCCACGTCATCTTCTCTTTTCAAATGGCATGCAGACGCTCGGTGTCGCACTCCCATGGGGCATCGCCGCAGCGCTTTTACGCCCAGGCAAGAAAGTTTACTCGATTTCAGGTGATGGCGGTTTCCTCTTTTCAGCGCAAGAGCTTGAAACCGCAGTACGCTTGAAGTTACCACTGATTCATATCATTTGGAACGACGGGCATTATAACATGGTGGAGTTCCAAGAAGTCATGAAATATGGTCGCGCATCGGGTGTGGACTTTGGCCCAGTTGATTTTGTCAAATATGCAGAAGCATTTGGGGCAAAAGGATTCCGCGTGACTAATAAAGCAGATTTAGCAAAAGTCTTATCAGAAATAGATAGTACAACAGGCCCAGTCGTGATTGATGTACCGATTGATTATAAAGATAATGTGAAATTAGGCGAAACGATATTGCCTGATGAATTTTATTGATAAATATGGTAAAATAAGTCTGAAACTTGTGAGCATTCACAAGTTTTTACTGAATTAAGAAGGATAAGAAAATGTCTGAACCGATAAAACTTTTTCAATATAATACCCTATCCGCTTTGATGAGCGGTCTTTTCGAGGGGAGTATGACGAGTGGCGAATTGCTAGAACAAGGTGATTTAGGAATTGGCACGCTAGACGAAATCGATGGCGAGTTAATCGTGCTGGATGGCAAAGCCTACCAAGCGCGTGGCGATAAAACAATTACAGAAGTAGGCCCTGATGTTAAAGTACCTTATGCGGCGGTTGTTTTCCACCAAGCAGAAGTCATTTTTAAACAACGTTTTGAAGCAAGTAATGAAGAACTCCAAACGCGTATTGAAACCTATTACGATGGCGCCAATTTATTTCGCTCTATCAAGATTTACGGGACTTTTGCAAAAATGCACGTTCGCATGATTCCTAAAGCTAAAGAAGGTGCAAGATTTGCAGATATCGCGACAAGACAGCCAGAATACACCGTCGAAAATGTAACGGGGACAATTGTTGGAATTTGGACACCAGAAATGTTTCATGGCGTGAGTGTCGCTGGCTATCATTTGCATTTTATTACAGATGATCATACCTTTGGTGGTCACGTTATAGATTATGTTATTTCTGAAGGGATTGTTGAAGTTGGTGCTGTCGATCAGTTGGATCAACGCTTTCCAGTCCAAGACCGCAAATACCTATTTGCTAAGCTAAACCTAGAGGAATTGAAAGAGGACATCGAAAAAAGTGAGTAATGCAAGCATTGATTGGATCCATTCGCGCCTGAAATTTGGCATCAAGCCCGGGCTATCACGGATTATCTATTTGCTTGAGCAGTTAGGCAATCCGCAAGATAAAATCAGGACAGTCCATGTCGCAGGAACCAATGGTAAAGGCTCGACTGTCACTTTCTTGTCCAATATCCTCCAGCAGTATGGTTTGAAAGTCGGTACTTTTACCTCACCCTTTATTGAAATTTTTAATGAGCGTATCGCGATTAATGGTCGCTATATTTCTGATGCGGATTTAAACCGTATCGTCGGTGTCATCAAGCCCATTGTTTTGCAGATGGATGAAAATCCAGACCTTGTCAATATCACAGAGTTTGAAATTCTGACGGCTATCGGTTTTTACTACTTTGCTGATCAGGCAGTCGACATTGCGCTGATTGAAGTTGGCCTAGGTGGACTTTATGATTCAACAAACGTTATCACGCCATTATTTTCTGCAATCACAACGATTGGCTATGATCATCAAGATATTTTAGGAGGCACCTTGGCTAAAATTGCTAGCGAAAAAGCTGGCATTATTAAACCAAATGTGCCAGTTGTCGTAGGGAATATCATGGGTGTTCCTGAGGAAGCCTATGAAGTGATCGTAGCAGTAGCGCATGAGAAAAATGCACCGATTTATCACCCTGAAACGGGTAGAACTTTTGATTTGAATCTGCATGGTCAATATCAGCAAGACAATGCGGCAATGGCTGTCAAAGTATTTGACATTTTAGCAGAAAAATTAAGCTTGACAGTTGAACCCGAAAAAATCAAAAAAGGGCTCAAACAAGCTTTTTGGCCTGCCAGAATGGAAGAACTCAGAGGCTTTATCTTGGATGGTGCTCATAATCTGCCAGCCATTAAACGCTTAGTAGCAGAGTTTAATGGCTCGAAAAAAGTTCATATCCTATTTTCAGCCTTGCAACGTAAAGATTTTCATGAGATGATTGCCTTGTTACAAACGATTCCAAATGTTAGCTTAACCTTAACGACATTTGATTATCCTAAAACGATTGTAGCAGCTGATGTGGCTGATATTTCTGATGTCACTTGGTTAGAAGACTGGCGAGAGTTTGTGACGGCACCTAGACATGCAGATGACATTTATCTCCTGACAGGCTCTCTCTACTTTATGAGTCAAGTTCGTGAGTTTCTATTGACTTCAAATAAATCAAATTAAATAAAATTCAAAAAAATAATGTTTACCAGTTGACATTATTTTTTTGTCGTGATATACTTAACCAGTAAACTAATTTAACAGATACCTGAGGTATCATCATAGAGGTTATCAGTTAGCTTACGCTTATTTTTTGAGCAGATACTTAACTGGTAAAGGGAATTGGGAAAGAGAAAAATGAAGAAGAAAAAGCATTTATTATTAGGTGTATTGGCCGCAACAACTGCGTTAACACTCTTTGCTTGTGGCAATGAGTCTAGTAAAAAATCGGATAAGTTGCAAATTGTGACAACATTTTATCCGATGAAGGAATTCACGGAACAAGTTGTGGGTAAAGAAGCAGACGTGACAGTTTTAGTTAAACCAGGTGTTGAGCCACATGATTTTGAGCCATCAGCCAAGGATGTTGCTGCTATCCAAAATTCGGACGCTTTCGTTTATAATAATGAAAATCTAGAGACATGGGTTGATAAAACAACTAAAGACATGAAAAACGTTGACGTGATTAAAGCATCAGAAGGTATCTTATTGCTTGGTGGCACAGATGAAGGCGATGATGAGGCGGGACACGAAGGTCATTCTCACGCCTATGATCCTCACGTCTGGTTAGCGCCAAGTCTTGCCATCAAAGAAGTTGAAACAATCCGAGATCAACTGATTAAAAAATTCCCTCAGAAAAAAGAAAGTTTCACAAAAAATTCGGAAAGCTATTTAACCAAGTTAAAAGCCTTAGATCAAGCCTACAAAGATGGTTTATCAAATGCTAAGCAAAAAAACTTTGTGACACAGCATGCGGCTTTCGCTTATCTAGCGCTTGAATATGGCTTGAATCAAGTCTCAGTTTCGGGAATTAATCCTGAAACGGAACCATCAGCATCTCGCCTGAAGGAACTAAAAGCCTATGTTGACAAAAATGATATACACTATATCTATTTTGAAGAAAATGCATCAGATAAAGTAGCAACAACTTTAGCAGAAGAGGCAGGTGTTAAGACGTTACCGCTGAATCCATTAGAATCACTCACGCAAGAACAGGAAAAAGCGGGTGAAGATTATATTTCAGTCATGACACAAAATCTAAAAAATCTACAAAAAACAACAGATGCAGCATCAAAAGTTACAGCAATTGAACCAGAAAAAACGCCAGAAAAAACAGCTGCCGCAGGTTATTTTAAGGATGACCAAGTCAAAGACCGCAAATTATCAGACTGGTCAGGCACTTGGCAATCCGTTTATCCATTACTTCAAAAGGGTGACCTGGATCAGGTCATGCGCTACAAATCTCTACTGAATAAAGATAAGACTGAAGAAGAATACAAGGCCTATTACACAGCCGGTTACAAGTCAGATGTCGATAAAATTACAATCAAAAAAGACACCATCACCTTTGATGTCAATGGTGTTTCACACAAAGCAACTTATAAATATGTTGGTAAAGAGATATTGAACTATACTAAGGGTAACCGTGGTGTCCGCTATCTTTTTGAGGCAGTAGGTGATACAAATGGTGCCTTCAAGTATGTCCAGTTTAGCGACCATGGGATTGCACCAGCTCAAGCAGAGCATTTCCATATTTATTATGGTAATGATAGTCAGGCAGCTTTAACAGCAGAACTTGAAAATTGGCCAACTTATTATCCGTCAGATTTAACACCAAGTCAAATTGCACAAGAAATGATTGCACATTAAAATTAGTCATTAGAACAAGTCAGTTTTCAAATGAAACCTGGCTTTTTTTGATGTGCCAACTTTAAATGCTATAATGAAATCAATTAAGCAAAAAAAGAGGAGTGATCGACGTGTCTAAAAATTATGAAAAGCTATCTGAAACTTATTATAATCGTCATGCCAAAAAATTTGACCGGTCATTTGATGGTTTTTTATCTGGCTTTTTTAAGCGCTATATTCTCAAAAATTTAGAACTGCCAGAACACGCTAACGTATTAGATGTCGGGTCAGCGACCGGACGTCTCCTCAAGATCCTTGCAAGCAAGCATCATTTTGAAGGTGTTGGCTTAGATATTTCATCTCAGATGACAGAAATTGCACAGGCCAAATACCCTGAATTTTCATTTGTAACTGGCTCAGCGATGCAACTCCCTTTTGAAGAACAGAGTTTTGATGTGCTAATCTGTTCAGCCTCTTTTCACCACTTTCCGAGTCCTGAAACATTTCTTAGGGAAGCGAAACGGGTTTTAAAACCCGGTGGCAAACTTGTCATTGCTGAGATTCGGATTCCTATTTTTCATGGTCTTTACAATCAATATATTCATCGTTTTTCAAAGGAAGGTGATGTCAAGGTTTATACTTTTGATGAATTAATGAATTTTCTTGAAAGCGCAGGTTTTGTCTTGATAAAAGGTAGAAAGCATTTACAGATTCAATATTTTGAAGCACACAAAAAAGCCTGATATTTAGGATTATAAATTATTTAAAAGCACGATTCTTGAATTAATTGTGTTTTTTTATGTTGTAGCTTGACAGGATTAACGTAAAAATATATAATTATTAAAAATAACCAAATTAGTAAATATGGTCAAAAAGGAGAAAAAATGACATTTTCAGAGACTGAGAAGAAAAATATTCAGGAACGACTACTGATAAGTTGCGAGGAAAGCTGGGCAAGACTTGGCTACAAGAAAACGAGTGTGGATGATTTATGTCGTAAGGCAGGCATTTCCAAAGGGTCATTTTATTTATTTTATGAATCTAAGGAAGAATTATTTTGTGCTGTAATGATTGAAGTGCAAAAACGTTTGATAACGATTACACGTAATACATTAGGTCTTTCACCTAGAAAAAAAGACTTAGCGAAAGCTTTGCAAGTTGTTTACAGGGAATATGTGAAAATTCCCTTCATAAGGGAAACAAAAAGTGCTGATTTTATTGCCTTTATTAATCGATTATCACCCAAAAATTTACAAGAATTAGAAAATCACGGGCGCTATGATTTAAAGGAAATCATTAAGAGTACAGGACTAACTTATAAGATTGAAGAAGAAAAAGCATTATCGGCATTGAGTTTTGTGAGTAATTCACTTCAAGATGATGAACAATTATCATGGGATGCACTTGAAACGTTTGATTTTATTATAGATACTTTGGTTGAAAAGATTTTTGATTGAGACTAAAAATAGAGGTATTGAAATGGTATATGATATTCAAACAAGTAATTTAAACAAGAATTTTGGCACGCAAAAAATTCTTAAATCTATTAATTTAAATGTTGAAAAAGGGAAAATATATGCATTAATTGGCGCAAATGGTGCAGGAAAAACGACACTGATGAAAATGATGTTGGGATTGTTGCAACCAACGAGTGGCAAAATGACAGTTTTAGCAAGTGATGTGAGAGCTCAAGAAAAAAATTACTTGGCTAAAGTTGGCAATCTCATTGAAATACCTGTCTTTTATCAAAATTTGACAGTAAGAGAAAACCTTGATATTCATTGTGACTACTTAGATGAAAAATATAAGGTAAATATTCCTGAAACTTTGGTTTTAGTGGGATTGAATAACATAGAAGATAAATTTATCAAAGAATTGTCATTAGGCATGAAACAACGCTTGGCGATTGCAAGGAGCTTGCTTTGTCAACCAGAACTTTTGATTTTAGACGAACCTATTAATGGGATTGATCCAGAAGGAATTGTTGAGATAAGAAATATTCTGGTGAAGATTAACCAAGAAAGAAACGTGACGATTTTTCTGAGTAGTCATATTATTCAGGAAGTTGAGAAGATTGCTGATGTTGTTGGAATTATGAGTGTTGGTAAGCTATTAGAAGAAATACCAAAAGCTGTTTTTCAAAAAGAAAATTTTGATTTGGAAGACTATTTTATTAAAATCTTGCACACTTCAAAAATCTCTTAAAAATAAGGAAGAGGATAGGAAATGCTATGACGATTAAAAAATTAATATCGATTGAATTGAAAAAAATGGATATGAAAAAATATGTTTGTCATGTCGGCATTGCAAATGTGGGGATTGCCTGTTTAGTCTTGATGACTGCTATCTTGATTTTCGTATCAGGAGATGAAATGCCTGTCAAAATTGCAACTGTTACCGTGATTGATACTCTGGTTAAATCAGTTTTCATTGTCTGGGAATCTATTTTGATTGCCAATTTAATCATAGAGGAATTTAGAAGTAAAACTGTCTTGCTTTTATTTTCATACCCTATTAGTCGAAAACGTGTGATTTTGAGTAAACTTATCATCATTTCTGGCTTAATCACTGTTTCTATGGTGTTTTCGCAAGTGTTTCAAAATCTCTTGTTTTTTGCCCTGAACCATTTTTTACCTTTAATTAATTATCATCTGACTTTATCAGAAGTTGGGCTGACTTGTGTCACAACAATTACCTCTGTTTTACTAGGTTTATTACCGATGTATGTTGGCATGTTGAAAAAGTCCACAGTTGCGACAGTTGTTAGTTCAATCGCAATCGTCAGTTTAACAGTTAGTTCAGGCGGAAGTGATGGCTCAGGCTTGATTACCGTGATACCTGTATCACTTACAATGGCTGTAGTTGGTGTCCTTTTAGCCTATATGGCAGTTAAAAAAATGTTGTCAGAAGATATTATACTCTAATTACTTAAGGAGAAAATTTAGGATGAATAAAGAAACTTTGAATCAGTGGATAGATTCCCCATTGGGGTACTATGGTGCTATTGCAAGTATTTTTATAGGTGTAGTTTTGGTCGCAATCGGTTTTTATTTAAAGAAAAAAAAGAAACAATGGTGGATTTTGATAGTCTTATTAGGAGCGGTTTCAATTGTGGCTAATTTGATCCAAATTTTGCGATGATGTCTCAAAGGAATATGGAGTCAAATATCTTTCTTTACAATTCATTTGAATAAAAATTTATAAGATAGTATAAATGAATCAAGATATAGAGAAAAGCCTAAGCATTCACTATGATTGCTTAGGCTTTTTGTATAGCTTGATATTTATTTTTTCACATAAACACAGACAGCCTCTGGGACGATAAAGTCATGTTGCACCTCAGTTAAGAGACCTGTTGTGCTATCGCGGAAGAAGGTTGTGACATTATCAGAATCTTGATGTGCTGCGATAATCACTCTTTCATCAGATGATAGGTTGAAGTCGCGAGGCATTTTGCCGTGGGTAGCAGCAAGTTGCAACAACTCCAAAGTACCGTCAGCTAAAATTTTGTAAACAGCAATGGAATCATGTCCACGGTTTGAGCCGTAAAGGAATTTGCCATCTGATGACATGCGGATAGCAGCGGTACCGTTAAAGGCAGTCCAATCTTCTGGTAAAGTTGAAAGTGTTTGTAATAGGGTAAACTGACCTACACCGTCATAAATCAAGACTTCAATCGTGCTGTTTAATTCGTTCATGAGGTAAGCGATTTTTTGAGTTGGATGGAAGGTGATATGACGAGGACCAGCACCTGGTGCAGATTTGTAAGTGTTGATTTTAGTTAATTGACCTTGCTCAGAAACATCATAAGTCACGACTTCATCAGTTCCTAAATCACAAGTCACGAGATATTTATCAGGTGTCAAATCAGTGAAATGAACATGAGGACTAGCCTGATTCTCATGAGGACCAGAACCAGTGTGAACGTCCTTATCAGCAAGTGATAGACTACCGTCGGCAGCACGCTTATAAACCAAAACTTCTCCCTTATGATAGTTAGCACCATATACTAAATCACGGGTCTCATCCACAGCCACATAACAAAGTGGCGCGCCAGCGTCAACAACGTGATTAATGAGTTTGCCGCCATTATCATAAGCCACAATACCCCCGTCGCCGTTCTCAGCCCCTACGCTGTAAAGATGCCCTGCTTGGTCAAGCGTGAGATAAGTGGGATTAGGTTCTTTCGCCACTAACTGAAGGTTGCTAAGTAGACCTGTTGTGGTGTCTAAGGTCGCTTTGTAAATGCCTTCAGACGTTTTTTTCGTATAAGTACCAAAATAAAGTGTTTCTGTCATGAATGTAATCCCTTTCAAATAGATATATTTATTATAGCATAACTTTTGAAATATGCCTGAAAAGAGGATGTATGCGCTTTAAAGGTTGGGGGGTATCGTAGATTTAATAGCGTGTAAGCTCTATAAAATAGTTTGAAGTCTGCTAATAGCATCAGGTATGCTATAATCCCGAGTTTGACAGTTAAAAATCAGAAAAACACTATTCCGCCTTGTGATATAAGGAGTTATAGCGTTTTGTTCTCAATTATTTTTGTTGTATACACACCCCTCTTGCGAATTGTCTCAGCT
>NZ_BAAGGP010000070.1:0-15795 GCF_054658615.1 Pseudolactococcus yaeyamensis | reverse complement strand
ACAGGAAAACTCTATGGCAAACGTAAGATTGATATAGAGCCTGCCTTTGCCCATCTGAAGGCTAATTTGGATTTCACTCGATTTTCGGTTAGAGGGAAAGACAAAGTTAGACAAGAGAGTGGTTTAGCTTTGATGGCGATTAGTCTCAGAAAACTGACGGTATCCTGTCGAACATAGAATAGAGAACAGAGAAAAAAACAAACTAGCACAATCTAAATTGATTGGATTAGCTTACTTATTTTTTTCAGTGACTGCGGACTTTTGTCCCAGACTCTTTTAAAATGCTTAAGCACCAATCAAGGCCATAAAACTTGCCT
Source organism: Pseudolactococcus yaeyamensis (assembly GCF_054658615.1). Lineage (NCBI taxonomy): Bacteria > Bacillati > Bacillota > Bacilli > Lactobacillales > Streptococcaceae > Pseudolactococcus > Pseudolactococcus yaeyamensis. The sequence goes on along the minus strand of NZ_BAAGGP010000070.1, from coordinate 15,478 downwards.
CTGTTTGACCATAAGATACGCGTACACGATTAAGGGCAAAGAGACCATTTGCACTGCTAGCAAGACCTGGATTAGTCGTTAAGCCAAGCTTATAACCAGCCGCTTCAGCAAGTCCCGCAGTTTCAGTGTTATAGCGCCCTGCCGGATAACAAATGACAGACGTATCTTGGTGTAACAAATTATCCAGATACTTTTTAGAATCAACCAATTCAGCATTGGCCGCTTCATTACTTGAATATTCCAAATCTGGATGACTAACGGTATGACTACCGACAGACATGAGCGGATTGGCTTTCAAATCTGACAACATCACATCCGTCATCGTATCTTCATTCCCCAAATTTCCGGTAATCATGAAGAAACTGCCTTTCATCCCAAGCTCTGTTAAAATCGGCATCGCTGTATCATGCGCATTTTTATACCCATCATCGAAAGTTACCCAGACAATTTTTTCCGCTGGCTTTTCATTGGTCGTCAAGACACGGTAGGCTTCCTCAGGACTCAAGGTATAATAGCCAGCATTTTTCAGCGCCGTCATTTCCATCTTGAACTCATCAGCCGGGACAAATAGGGTATTGCCATTGACAACATCCGCGATGTGATGATACATCAAAATCGGAAACTCGATGGGTGTATCAGATTTCAACCATTTTGGCTCTGGTTCTGATTCCGCCACTTTTTCCGCACTAGAAGTTGACGGTTTGACTTTCTCACTGCTTTTTCTGGCAACTTTATCTGATATGGGTTTTGACATTTTAACCGATTGATCATAGTTAGCTGTTTTACCTGTCGCCCATTGGAAAAAAATCATACTAACTAATACTGCCAGTAGGAGCAAAATCGAAATTTGTAACACTTTTTTCATATTGGTTGATTCCCTTTAAGGTTTCAAACGGTGGAGGAGACGTGGAAACGGAATCGCTTCGCGGATATGTTCATTACCTGTAATCCAAGTCACTGCACGTTCTAATCCGAGTCCAAATCCTGAGTGTGGTACACTACCATATTTGCGAAGGTCGAGATACCAAGCGTATTCTTCTTCTGATAGACCAAATTCAACTAATTTAGCTTTGAGATACTCATAGTCTGTCGCACGCTCACTCCCACCGATAATTTCGCCGTAGCCTTCTGGCGCTAACAAATCAGCACAGATAACCACGTCATCACGTGTTGGATGTGGTTTCATATAGAAAGCTTTAATCGCTTTTGGATAGTTGAGGATAAATGTCGGCACACCAAAATGGTTTGAAATCCATGTTTCATGTGGCGAGCCGAAGTCATCACCCCATTCAATTTTTTCATAGTCGTTGTCAGCCTGATGCTCCTGTAACAAGGCAACTGCATCATCATAAGTAATCTTTTTAAACGGTGTCTCTATATATTTTTCAAGCACTGCCACATCACGGTCAAACTCATTTAAGGCATAACTTTGATTGTCAATGACTGCTTTGATGATATGTTTTACATAAGCTTCTTGGACCTCAAGAGATGTTTCATGTGTCGTGAAGGCCATTTCAGGCTCAATCATCCAGAATTCTGTCAAGTGACGACGGGTTTTTGATTTTTCAGCACGGAAAGTTGGGCCAAAGGTAAAGACTTTGCCAAATGCCATAGCACCTGCTTCAGCATAAAGCTGACCTGTTTGTGACAAGAAAGCAGGCTGACCAAAATAGTCAGTCTCAAATAATTCCGTCGTCCCTTCTGGCGCTGACCCTGTTAAAATCGGGCTATCAATTTTGACAAAGCCATGCGCATTGAAAAATTCATAAGTCGCACGAATGATTTCATTACGAACAAGCATAATCGCGTGTTGTTTCCGACTACGCAACCACAAATGGCGGTTATCCATCAGGAAGTCTGTGCCGTGGTCTTTCGGTGTGATGGGGTAATCCACTGACTCACCAATGACTTCAATATCTGTCACATCAAGTTCGTAGCCAAACTTGCTACGATCATCAGCTTTAACAGTCCCAGTAATTTTCACAGACGTTTCTTGTGCTAAATGCTTGATGATATCAAACTTAGCAAGCCCTTCTGCTTCACCAAATTTTTCGATGAAATTTGGTTTGAAAGCAACTGCTTGAAAATAAGCTGTCCCATCACGTAATTGCAAGAAAGCAATCTTACCTTTACCTGATTTATTAGCGACCCAAGCGCCAATTGTAATTTCTTGATCGACATAATTTTTAACGTCAATGATTGATACAAAGTTTCCCATTTTTTCTATTACTTTCCTATCTACTAATTTATTTTAAAAGCTGAATGGCTAGGCTATCATATACGCTTTAAGACGATTGACAGCGTCCACTAAAGTCGCCATATCCGTTGCGTAACTCATTCGAAGATTGTCGTCAGCCCCAAATCCTGCACCTGTTACAAGGGCAACACCCGTCTCTTCTAGAATATCGTCACAAAAAGCCGTAACATCTGTAAAGCCTTTGATTGCCATAGCTTTGGCTACCTTTGGAAAGAGGTAAAATGCTCCTTGTGGCTTGATAGCTTCAAAGCCAGGGATTTCATTGACTAACGGATAAATCGTATTCAAACGGTGTTCAAATTCTGCCCGCATGGTTTCAATGGCAGTTTGGTCTCCAGTTAAGGCTTCAATCGCTGCGTACTGCGCGACTGCTGAGGGATTAGATGTTGTTTGGCTGACGATTTTACTCATGGCGCTGATAATCTCAGGATTGCCGACAGCAAAGCCAATCCGCCAGCCTGTCATGGCATAAGTTTTTGAGACACCATTGATAATCAGAGTCTGATTTTTAATGGCGTCAGAAAGGCTAGAAATTGGTGTAAAATCATTGCCATTGTAGACCAAACGACCGTAGATGTCATCAGCGAGGATAATGACATCATTATCAACCACCCAATTCCCAATGGCGCGCAATTCGTCTGTGGTATAAATCATACCTGTCGGATTTGACGGTGAATTGAGGATTAAAACGCGCGTTTGAGGCGTTTTGAGGGTATCAAGTTGGTCAACCGTTACTTTAAAGTCTGTTTCTTGTGTTCCAACGGCAAAGACTGGCACACCACCGACCATTTTAACCTGATCTGCGTAACTTACCCAGTAGGGTGTTGGAATGATAACTTCATCACCAGCATCCAAGACACTCGCAAAGAAAGCATAGAGGGCAAATTTCGCGCCAGTTGTCACAACAACTTCTTGACGCGCAACACCATAGCCATAGTATTTTTCGAAATAAGTACCAACAGCATCTTTAAGTTCAGGTAAACCGCCTGCTTGGGTATAGAAACTTGCTTTGCCTGAATCAATCGCAGCCTTAGCTGCTGCTGCGATATTATCAGGTGTTGTAAAATCAGGTTCACCAATGGTTAGCATCAGAATATCGCGCCCTTGCGTTTGCAGTGCTTTGGCACGCGCAGATGCTGCTAATGTCACTGATTCTTCTAAATTGTTGACTAGACTTGATAATTTCATAAGGTATCCTCTCCCAACTTGAACTACAGAAATTTGCGATTACCTAAGATTATACCAAAAATACCTTGAAAAATCAGCCTTTCCTCGACATATCTCAAAATATAACGCGGTTATTTTAATATTAGTTTGTTCAAAGCCAACCTAACCTACCTTAACCTTTCAGTTTATCACCGGTATCAAAAGCATATAAAGTCATATCTTTTGTCTGCCAAGCGACTTTGCCCTCATAAAGCGTCAATTTCGCTGTTTTTTCAGTCAAGTCACTTTTATTATCGGCTAATTTAACAACTTTAATCTCACCACCTTGAGCAGGTATTAAAACACCTAGCGCCTGCCCCTTACTATCCTGGCCGATGAGACTATAAGTCGTATCCGTTGTCGTCGTGATTTCAAAATGCGTGACCTTTTTGACAGGTGTCTTATCCTTAACAAGGCTAATGGCATCCGATTTTGCCTGACTATAGGGGCTAATGGCTTGCATATAAAAGAAAATCGTCCCGACCAAAAGCGATAGAATAATTAATAGCACCCCAATGCAAATTTGGCTGATTTTTGTCATTCGTTTTTTTCTCATAACGGCCTTTCATTCATCCAAAAAAATCTTTGGTTTCTTGTAAAATATCGTCTAACTTGGCAAAGTCCACACGACTGGCTTGTCGTAAATTCTTAACAATTTTTTTGGCGTAGGTTTTACCAGCCAAGCGTTTGTCGAGGATAATGACCACTGATTTCTGGTCTACTCGACGGTTTACTCGGCCAATCGCTTGTTTGAGCTGCAAGGTTGCCAAGGGGACAGAAAAATCATAAAAAGGATTCTTGAACCGCTTGGCATATTTTCGGATTAAAATATCATCTGGCACTGTAAAGGGCAATCTCGTCACGAGCAAAATCAGCTCATCTTGTCGCTCAAAATCGACACCTTCCCAGAATTTTTTACTACCTAAGAGAATGGCTCGTGTACGCTCATCAAATTTTTTCTTAATCCGGCTAGCATCTCCTACCGCATCAGCTTGGAGAAAGTCAACTCCCGCTACCTCTAAAGCTTGCGCTGTTAGCGCAAGGCTATCATTGCTCGTAAACAAGACAACCATTGGCTTGCCAAGTTTTGCGAATGCTTGCACTCGTTCAGCGATAAAGTCTGCGTAGACTTCTGGTGAGAGGCTTGTGACATCGACACTGTCTGTTGCCACAAAAACTTGCTGATTGTCGACTTTTTCCAGTGGCATGGTGTCAAACGTATAGTTCGTAAACCCTAAAAGTTCCGGAAAAACAGCTTTTTTCTCAGACATAGACAAGGTTGCGCCAATCAAATAAGTCTTAGTCGACTGAGGAATCATGGCAGCAAAATTCAGGAAGTCTGTCGGACTGGACTTGAGCACATGATTTTGAATCCAGACAAAATCTTCTGAATTTGCAAGAACATCTGCAATGGCTGTCAAGCCCAATTCTTTAGCATCCAGACGGATTTTATCAACATTAAGCTGACGACGTGATAACTGATGGGTCAGACTCTCTAGTAGTCGTTTGTGAAGCTGAGAAGTGTGGCGATTGACCTTGATCAGCTCGTCTAGGAGTTTGACTGATTTTTGCTGAGCATTTTCTAAAACAGAAAAGAGTTGCTGCGCTTCATCTACAACTAAAACTTTGTCTTCAAACATCGCAGTTTGGTCAGTCATTCGTTCCGCCAGATAGGCGTGGTTCATCACGATGACCTGAGCATTTGCTGCTTTCTTTTGTGTGAGTCGCCAAAAATCCTGTTCAAAATAGAGCTGTTCAGAACTCACAAGCCCCGTATGACGAACACTATCCAGATAGGCCTGACTAGTCATCGTCAAACTCAGCTCATCCAGTTCTCCCGTTTTCGTTTCCATCAGCCAGACCAAGACTTTCATCTTGAAAATCTCAAAGTTTTTACCATCGTCCATGCTATAAAGTAGCTTGCTGAATTTTTCAAGCGAGATATAATTCGCCGTCCCAAGCACTTTCGCGAAATTAACCCCAAATTTTGCCTTAAAAACTGGGGCTAAATCTTGCATGAGCTGGTCTTGTAAAATCTTAGTAGGCACTGACAAAATTAACTTCTTGCCTTGACCTAAAAGTGTCAACAAATAAGCATAGGTCTTGCCGATGCCTGTTGGTGCCTCAATGAAAGCCGCAGCATCATCTGATAAACGTGCTTTTACCACTTCAGCAAAGGCTTTTTGCTGGGGGCGTGTTGCTAAGTTGAGTAGCTTCAAATTCTGTCTAAAATTCTTTTTGACCAAATTTTTGTTTTCTGAAAAATAAGGTTTCAAGGTCGAAATATGATTGACCTTAATCATATTAGCATGCTTACGTTTGGCTTCTGGTAGCTGTTCAGTAATGACAAGTTTTGTTTCGTAGATGAGATTATCTGCATGCTGTGCAATTTCTAGCAAAACATTTTTAGGAAGACGGCGCATCTTTTCTTGTAACTTAATCAAAAGTTTAGCCGTTGCATAGGCATCTGAAAGTGCTTCATGTGGTTTATCATGCTGCAAGTTCAGAACACGAGAAAGTGTCTCTAGTCCATACTTCTTCAGAGTTGGGAAGAAAACCCTTGCCAGTTCGACCGTGTCGACTCTCGGCATCTCAAGCCTGACAGCGTGTTGCGCAAAAGTACGGGCTAAAAGATGATAGTCGAATTTCACATTATGCGCGACGAAGACACAGTCACGCAGGATAGCGACAACTTCAGGCAGAACGTCAGAAAAATCAGGCGCAGCCTTGGCTTGTGCTGTCGTGATGCCTGTTAATATAGTGATATGGTAGTCCAAAGCCTCATGAGGATTTATGTCAGTCTGATAGGTCTGTATAATCTTACCGTTTTCGACCACGGCAATGCCAATCTGGATAATTTTACTCGTGTGGCTAGCGCTCGTCGCCTCTAAATCCACTACTGCGTATTTGGTCATAATTTTCGTTTTCTATCTAAAAAATAAGTTGTTACTATTTTAACATTTTATAGCAGATTATATAAGTATGTTAAGTTACAATGCGTTAAAATACGTTTCTTATATATTATCATACTGATTATATGCTAATATGCACGAATTAAAACGTAAGAAAATTAAACATTCATGTCAGGCAAGGGACGCTAGAAATAGCGTTATTTTTATATCAAAAAATACCACTAAATAAAGTGGCATCTTTTAAATCTAGCTAGTTCACTAACTCTTTTTTCAGCGTATCTGTCAATAGCTGAGAAAAATTGACACCTGCATCATTTCCAAGAATATTGAGGTAATTAGGTATTGTCAAAGTCTTTTTAACAAGTTTATTGTCTTCTCTATCTCTGATAAGCTCCGTGTCAACTTGCAGCATCACAAGACTTTCACCTTTTTTAAGTTCAATATCATCAGGTAAACTAGGTGTTGGGATTTCATCCTTGAAATCCTCAGCAACTAATAGCCATCCTTCGAGGGCTTCTTGTGCCATTTTCACGGCATCCTGATAGTCTATTCCAAAGGTGACAAGCCCTTCAATATCACTAAATTTGACACCAATATAATCACCATCGTGATAGAGTGTTGCAAAATATTGTATTTTCATATCGTTTTTAAACTACAACGAAACAAGCCGTTGGCTGATTATTTCAGCCCCGCTTGTTTCAAGATTGAGATTTCTGTACCGATTGGTACTTCATCAGTTTTTTTATGACCTGCGATTGTTACCGTTCCCTTTTTTATTGGGTGTCGATAATGTTTGTGCGTTCCGTTTGTCCTGACGTGTATCCAACCATCTTTCTCAATCAACTTTGTAAGTTTTTTGTAGTTCATATCTCCTCCTCTCTTACTTTATACATTAATTATAGCACGTATTTAAATACGTGTCACTGGTTTTTTAAAATTATTTTTAATATTTTTGTGCCAAAAAAGCCTTGCAAGTACTGGACTTACAAGGCTTTTGTATCGCTATATTAAAAATTTAAAACTTGCCCTATCTGAATCAAATCAGGATTAGCGATTCCATTTACTGCCACCAAATGCTGCACGGTTGTACCAAATTGTACAGCGATTGATGATAAAGTATCTCCATACTCTACAATGCAATAATTTGATGTTGCTGTGACCACTTGCCCACTTCCTGAAAGCTTAGCGATTGACCTACATGAATCAAGTCAGGGTTAATTAAAGCATTATCATGCGCAAGCTCTTGCCACGTTTTGCCATATGTTGCCGCAATCCCGCTGAGTGTTTCGCCATATTGCACAATATGCACTTGTTAGTTTATACCTGTTCCGCTCGTTGACGCATCCAAAGTCTCAACATCATGAGAGTTAAGCCAACTCATGATTCCGTCAAGCAAAATTGTATCGCCTGATTTCTCAATGATTTGATAAGCTGTACCTTTTACCCAATCAGGAATTACTTCACCGGTTGCATAATTTTTGGCACTGAAATTGACTTTAACGGTCATGCCAACTTCTTTTTTGTTACCTTTTACTTTATCAGCCTCCTCGCCCGCCTCAGTTGATGGCGTTTCAGTATTCGGCTTGCTAGGATTTCCACCCTTATAGCCATTGTCGGTCACACCCGGCAAGTCAACATTTCCATCAAGTCCACCTGCGATGTAAGTTGATGTAAATTGGAAAATCTGGATATTATCCCATGATGGAAAATAATTGTAATTTGGCGTTGGTGTTACATTATAATCTGGATATTGTGCCATCCAAAGACCGAACTTACTTGAAATCCGATTAAGGTCAAGGTTATTGGCTAAAAAGCTCTTATATCCATAAAGCAACGGTGTATAGCCATAGTCTTTGATATACTGCAACGACCAAAGAATGACATCTGTATTCGCCACACCGTCCTCAACGTCAAGCGCTACAATTGAACCCTTAGGCGTTTGTACTTTTGCCAACATTGTATCAAGGATACTTTTTGCCAAATCTGTGTTTGTCACACTCTGATACCAAATATAGGTGTGAGCCCGCTTGCCCTGAGCAATAGAATACTGCACTTGTGTCGGATAAGTTGACTGCCAGTATATACCATAACCATTTTATCATATATTGTTTTTTGATATAATGAAAGAAACAAGCAGACCTAAAATATTAAGGAGTTCTTATGCCAATCAAAATGATTACCAATCCCATCGCCTACGAAAATACCTACTTTTTAACCAATGATATAGCAACTCTCGTCATTGACCCTGGGAGTGACACGGATACGATTCTCCACACTATTCAGGGTCTAGCTAAGCCTGTCGCCGCAATTCTCTTGACCCACACCCACTACGATCATATCATGAGCGTCGAGGCTGTTCGAGAGGCGACTGGCGCTCCTATCTACGTCAGCCCATTAGAAGCAGATTGGCTCTACACCCCAGTCCTCAATTTATCAGGCTTACCGCACCACGACGATGACTTACCCGATGTCGTGGTCAATGCTGCAGAACACACTTTCACAGCAGACACACCTTATCACATCGGTGGCTTTGACTTCACTGTACTTGCGACACCGGGTCACTCCCAAGGTGGGGTTTCTTTCGTTTTTGATAAAGAAAACATCGTTTTCTCAGGAGATGCTCTTTTCTCAGGCACCATCGGCAGAACTGACCTAAATACTGGTGATTTGGACACACTCAAAACATCTATCCAAACCCAACTTTTTACACTGCCTGATAATTACCGTGTCTTTCCGGGACATGGGCCACAAACAAGAATCGGTGCTGAGAAACTACATAATCCTTTTTTCCTAAACTGATTCGCTATCTGTTTGTAATAGAAAAAGAACCACACAAATTTCGTTTTATCAAACGTTAATTTCATGCGGTTCTTCTTCTATTTTTGTTTTGTAACTCTGTGCTGTATCATTTTTATTAGTTAGAAAACGCATTCACACTCACAAATCGCAACAGCGAGCTTGACTATTAAAGTGACACATCTTTTATAACTTTGATAGCTAGCGGAGACATTTGCTTAACTATCCAGCATTTTCCCACGTTTTTGGCTTACTTTTTCAGATATTTCAACAGTTAATCCGAGACTTTTAATAGAATACCTAGCGTTCATCTCTTTAAAATTTGAGAGAGGTTAGACAAATCTTTTCTTGCTATTTATCAAGAAAAGCAATGACTTAGCTAGGACAACTGGTTAGTCAAAATCAGCTTTTTTAGAGGATTGGCGACGGAATAATTGAGTCATACCTAGAATCAGTAACAGACCAAATCCTGCAATAAGCCCCGATAATTTTGGCATTTCCCCTGTGTTAGGTAATGCTTTTGCCGTTGCAACAGTTGATTGTTGGGTTCCCTCGGTTTTTGGCAGAACAGCTGTCACTTTTTCATAAACATAAGTAACTGTTTGTTTTTCCGCTGTGACAGTACCTGTCGCATTATCAGGTGTCGTTTTGAGTTTGTAACCTGAAATATCTTTTGATTGTGTCGTGTAAGTCTCATCAACAGCAGCCGTAAACACTTCTGTCGCCACTAATTCTCTTCCTGCTTCATCAACATGTTTAACGTGGATATCTCCAGTTGCAATTTCAGTTATCATTTCCTCACGCCATTTAGCATAGTAGGTTTTATTGGCATTAACTGGTTTTGAAAAATCAGCAACTATTGTACACGCAGTATCTTCATACCAACCGTCAAAGATATAACCATTTTTTGTTGGGTCTGTACTAGGTTGAGTAGCCACTTTACCCGCCTCGACATTTTGTTGGCTGATAATTGACCCACCTTGCGTGTCGAAGTCGACAAGATAGCTATTAACTGATGTTAATTCGGTATAGAAGGTCCAAACTGGTTGTGGTCCACCATAATCTGGCAATCCTGCTGTATAGCTTGAAGCCACGTCGCCAGCAGGAATCGTCAATAGTTTAGTCGCAACATCATAGCCTGGTTGTGTAAAACGCTCAAATTCTTTAATCAAAGTACTCGAAATTACTTTCGTTAAATCAACTGTTTTTGAGCCATCAGCATTTGTGGTATAAAAACCTGCTAAGTCAATCACAATATTACCCGTATGTGAGCTAACAGCACCACACCCGATAAATTTCGTCATACCTACTGAGATATAAACGGTTTCACCATATATTGAGTGGTAGCCGGCAACAAGATTTGGGCAATTGCGAAAATCCAAGGTTTTTAATGATGGATTACCATCGTAGGTCACATGAGTAATATTAAGCATTCCTGATAAATCAAGACTAGTCAAATTATTATTGCTAACAATCAGAGTAGTTAAATTTGTGAAGAACTTAATACCTGTCAAATCACTAATTGAGCGACCGCTAAGATTTAAGTAAATTACAGTAGCAATCTCTGTTGGGCTCAAGACATTATCCGTATCTTTATCAAGATTTGAAAGAATATAGCTACGGAAGTTAGCATCCGGAAAATTCGTGGCGTCAATCGCTATGCCTGCACGCACTTGTTTGCCAGATACAACCGCTGGCGTTGTAACTGTTGTAGAGGGTTCGCTAGCTTCTGTATCTGTCACTGCATCTTCAGTTATCTCACCAGTTTCTGCATCTACTAATGTCTCTTCAGTGACATCGTCCAAAACTGTTGTAGGGGGTTCACTAGTTTCGATGTCTACTAGTGTCTCTTCAGTGACATAGCCTCCCTCTGGCTCAATCCCTGCTACTTCTTTCGTTGCTGTTTCTTCGCTAGCAACTGTTGGCGGTTCAACTGCCTTAACAACCTTTGCAAACACTGTTCCTACTGACCAACTAACACTTAAGAGAAGTGTTGAAAGACAAATTAAAGCCTTACTTTTTCTACTTTTCATAAATATCTCCTTCATTAAGATTACTTTCTATTTAACGATTAATACGTTTCGTCATTTTATATCAGAAAACGCTTACTTTCAAATTTAATTTTAACACGATAGCCGTTTTATTACAAGTCCTTCATGATCAAAATTGAGACTTAAACTCATTCCATGTTATACTGAGCATAGCGACCTCACTAGAAACCATCAGGAGGCGTTCCCCGAATGGAGAAACATGGCAACAAAACAAACAATCGGCTTTTTCAAAAGTCACAAGGCAGACGAACATCGCATCGCACTCCTGCCAGAAGAATTGGCACAAGTCACGCATCCTGAAGCGATTTTTCTAGAAACAGGTTACGGTCATGATTTAGGCATTTCTGATACAAGTTATTCAGACTTAGGCGCGCATATCGTCTCGCGTCAGGTCGCGCTTGAGCAGAATATCGTTTGCGAACCCAAGATTGGTGATTCAGATATTTTAAGTCAACTTCAGCCACATCAAACAGTCTTTGGCTGGATTCATGCCAAACAAAGCAAGACCATCACAAATGCCCTTCTGGCCACTGGTGTTCGCGTCATCGCTTGGGAAGAGATGTGTGACAACCATCAGCATACCTTTTGGCGTAACAACGAACTGGCTGGTGAAGCTGCCATCCTCCACGCCTTTCTATTGACCGGACAGATGCCCTACGACACAAAAGTCGCCCTGATTGGCAGAGGGAGCGTCGCCTTTGGCGCAACCCGTGTCTTGCAAGGTCTCGGCGCCGATGTCACCGTCATTCGGCGCAATCAGGAAAGCCTACTTAGACAGACCCTTGGGAACTTCGACATCATAGTAAACGCAGCACTCTGGGACGTTAAGCGTGAGGAACATCTGATTACGACTGATAACTTAGCCTTAATGAAACCCGGTAGCCTCATCATTGATATCTCTGCTGATGTAGGTGGTGGCATTGAAAGCTCACATATCACCACCATGACAGCTCCCACCTATAAAGTTGAGCAAATCACCCATTACGTAGTCGTTCACACACCCAGTATGCTCTACAAAACAGCCTCTAAAAGTATCTCTCAAGCCCTCCTCCCCTTTCTAGATGACTTAATCATCGGTCGAGAAAATAGCGTTTTAACTCAAGCAACGATTATCAATCACGGTCAAATTTTAGACTTAGATATTTTAGATTTCCAAGCTTTATGAGAAGATACAAAAAAGAGGTTGGGACAAAAAGCTTCAAAAATGGATAGACTAAATGATGCTAACTTTCGACTTTTCACAGATTCTTGATTTTTTCAATGGTAGCAGCGCTTTTCTTGCTAATTTCGTATTGTTTTGGCAAAAGAATACCAATTTCACACAAAATAAGCTATGAACGTTTCCGTTTAACATCGGAAATGGTTCATAGCCTATTTTTTTAGAAGACTTTTGTCCCAGCCTCTTTTCTATACATTAATCGTTTGATGCGACAACTTTTGAATAGTTGGCAACATCAGCAGTGATGGCTGCGACAAAGTCAGTCAAGCTAAACTCAGCTGTTTCTTTGCTACCATAGCGACGAACATTGACAGATTTGTCGGCTTGTTCTTTATCACCCACGATAATTTGGTATGGAATTTTATTAGTTTGAGACTGGCGAATCTTGTATTGCATTTTTTCATTACGCTCGTCTACGTTGACACGGATACCGACGTTTTTCAAAACATCAGCAACTTCCCAAGCATAGTCAACGTGTGCATCGTTTGATACAGGAATCACGGTTACTTGTGTTGGGGCGAGCCATGTTGGGAAAGCACCTTTATAAACTTCAGTCAGATAGGCGACGAAACGTTCCATTGTTGAGACGATACCACGGTGAACCATGACTGGACGGTGACCTTCACCATCAGCACCGACATATTCAAGCTCGAAACGTTCTGGAAGCAAGAAGTCAAGTTGGATAGTAGACAAAGTTTCTTCGTTACCAAGTGCTGTTTTAACTTGCACATCGAGTTTTGGTCCGTAGAAGGCTGCTTCGCCTTCTGCTTCAAAGTAGTCCAACTCAAGCTCATCCATGGCAGCTTTCAACATGGTTTGGGCATTTTCCCACATCTCATCATTATCAAAATATTTCTCAGTATCTGCTGGGTCACGATAAGACAGACGGAAGCGATAGTCTGTCACATTGAAATCTTCGTAAACGTCGGTCATGAGTTGCAATGTCCGTTTGAATTCATCCTTGATTTGGTCAGGGCGAACGAAAACATGGCCATCATTGAGGGTCATTTCACGCACACGTTGTAAACCAGAAAGCGCGCCAGATTTTTCATAGCGGTGCATCATGCCAAGCTCGGCAATCCGAATCGGCAATTCACGATAAGAATGGACATCATTTTTATAAACTTCGATATGGTGTGGACAGTTCATCGGACGCAAGACTAATTGCTCACCTTCACCCATGTCCATTGGTGGGAACATATCTTCATGATAGTGATCCCAGTGACCAGATGTTTTATAGAAATCAACACTCGCCATAATTGGTGTATAAACGTGTTGGTAGCCACGCGCGATTTCTTTGTCAACGATATAACGTTCAATCGTCCGACGAATTGTTGCACCGTTTGGTAACCAGAAAGGCAGACCAGATCCAACTTCAGGGTTAACCATAAATAGATCTAGCTCCTTACCGAGCTTGCGATGGTCACGTTCCTTAGCTTCCTCACGCATTTTTAGGTAGGCTTTAAGGTCTTTTTTATCAAACCAAGCTGTCCCGTAGACACGTTGCATCATCGCGTTGTCGCTGTTACCGCGCCAATATGCGCCTGCAACATTTAAGAGGTGGAAGATTTGGATGCGACCAGTAGATGGTATGTGTGGACCACGGCAAAGGTCTGTATATTCGCCTTGACTGTAGATGGTTAAGCCACCTTCATCTTCGTTATGTTCTTCAATCAACTCAAGTTTATAAGGGTCAGCTGCAAAAATTTCTTGCGCTTCAGCTTTTGTCACTTCACGACGAATAGATGCCAGATTTTCTTTGACGATTTTCATCATTTCATCTTCGATACGTGGGAGGTCTTCATTAGAGATTTGACCTTCAGCGTTGTCTGTATCATAGTAGAAACCATCTTGGATTGAGGGACCAACGCCTAACTTGATGTCAGGAAAAAGACGACGTGCTGCTTGCGCAAACAAGTGAGCTGCTGAGTGACGAAGTAAAGGTAAGGCATCTTCGTGGTCAGGTGTCACGATTTCAATCGTCCCATCTTCAGTGATCGCACGGTTTGTATCAATCAATTTGCCATTAAATTTACCGGCAAGTGCTTTTTTAGCTAGTGATTTACTGATCGACTCAGCAATTTCAAAAGTTGTAACGCCACTATCAAAAGATTTGACAGCGCCGTCTGGGAATGTGATTTGTATCATTTACTAATCTCCTTTTTAATCTACCTATAAACATAAAAACGTCCTGCGTTCAATTACGAACACAGGACGTTTAAACGTGGTACCACCTAAACCACGAATATTCGTTTTAAATCCTGCATTACTAGGTGTTTAACGCCCCTTATCTGCGACTTGCTAACTTTTTGATAACTTCTCAAACAATTAGGTGTTTATTTAATTTTTTTGCTACTTTTTTTAAATCTCTAACAGACTTAATTTCTCTGTCAGCTTTTGACTAGCATCGGGATAACGATGCCCATAAGTTCCTAGTGTCATCTTAATATCATGATGTCCTAGGCGCTTTTGAATGACTAGCGGACTTTCGCCAATAGAAATTAACATTGAAGCATGTGAGTGCCGTAGTGAGTGTAATTTGATAGGTTGAACATTTGCCCTTAACGACAAACTCTTTAACCAAGCACTCCACAGACTATCACACATAAAGCTACCGTCTATCTGGCAAACATAAGCCATTTCGCCGATAGTCCCCTGTTTCTCCCGCCATTCTAAAAGCATTTGTAGCGTTTTACTGTCAACGCCAATTCGTCGCCTACTAGCCTCTGTTTTGGGTGTTAAAAGTTGATTGTCAGTCTTACTGCGATAATACAACGTTTTTTCAATCGTTATCATCTGTTCTGCAAAATCAATCTGCTCCCAATTCAGCGCCAACATTTCGCCAATACGCATACCTGTCATAAACAACAAGCGAAAACCTGTTTTCTGTAACATTTCTGTATGTGTGCTAAACGGTAGCGTTACTTCAAACTGTCTGTACTCGTCCATTGTCCAAAACTCAATTTTTTTCTTTTGAGTTTCTCGCAATTTGCCGACTTTGCGCACCCAGTTTTCCGTCATGAGTTCATACACAATC
>NZ_BAAGGP010000069.1:0-15988 GCF_054658615.1 Pseudolactococcus yaeyamensis | reverse complement strand
ATATATATCATTGTATAAATCAGATGTTTTGTATTTGATTTTTCAAGCAATGTATTTGAGCTATCAGCCTATCATTTTTTTATTCAATCTGTAAATTGAATTTTTATTTGGTGGGCTTTTAGTTCAAGAATCATAAGGACAAATGTCCTACAAGAATAATTATAGGACATTTGTCCTATTCCGTCAAGCGTTTTTTGAAATAAATTTAAATTTATTTTCTGGAGGAAAAGAAAATGTTGCCTGAAAGACTGAAAACACTACGTTTAGAAGCTAAACTTACTCAAAAAGAAATTTCTGAAAAACTCGGTTTTGACCAAAAAAGCTACTCATTTTGGGAAAATGGAAAAAGAAAACCTAAAAACGTACAACAGCTTGCTGATTTTTTTGATGTTTCAGTTGATTATCTTTTAGGCAATACTGATGAAAAAAATCCCTCAAAATTTGGCGATGATATTGACCTATATGAAATCATAGATAATGGTCGTGGTTTCAATGGTAAAGAGCCAACTGAAGAAGAACGAGAAGAAATGAAACGAGTACTTCAGGAGTATCTCGAAAATCTATGATTGAAAAGGTTAAACGAAAAGCACATGAATTAGGTGCAATAATCTTGTACTGCAATATTCCTAAACAATTAGGTCGCCTTACTTACTATGGCGATAAACCATATATTTTCGTTCATTCTAAACTATCCGAAGAACGACAAGTACAGGTTATCTTACATGAATTAAAGCACATTGAACGTGGCGACATTGATAATTGCACATATAACATGACTTTTTCAGCTAAAAGCAAAATTGAACATGAAACAGATTTTAATAGTCTACTTGAATGGTTTGACCTTGTTCAAATTGAAGAAGAAATTCCAGAAAATTTGAATTATGTGCAGTATGCAGAATGTCTTGGATTTTCTCATAACGTTGAATTGGTTCGTGAAGTCATAGAGTATAAATTGAACAGCAAAAATAAATTTTATTAAATACAAACGTTTTCAAATATAAAGTAAAGTCCGCCAATTTTCACTGGTGGACTTTATTTTGTATTCAACTAATGACCTTTAATTATTTTGGTTAGTTTTATGGTTAGTTTTTGATTTTATGATTTTTTTGAGCACCTTTAAAGCCTTTTATTTAAAGGGTTTGTAAAGAAAAGTCGGTACACGCTAACAAATTAACTGCAAAAAAACAACCATCGTGTGCCAATGGTTGTGGTGATGTGTCGTATGTTATAGTCGATTATTTTTTTGAATAAAACGAAATTGAAGAAAGATTGTCAAAATAAGTAATAAGTAAGATGAATAGAACATTAACAGCGTAAAAAGTTTTTGAGTCTGTCCCTTTATGAATTGGCTGTCCTTTACCGTTTAGCAGATTAATTTTTGAGTTTGAAAGTTTAAACTGACTTTCAAGTTGCCAAGTTCGACTAATCGTTTGAATAGATGTTATGGTGGAATAGGTGCCAACTTTGAATTTTTCAGGAACAGGAATTAAAATTTCAATTTTACTATTAGGGGCAATGTGACTAAATTGATGGGAATCAACTTCTTTAGTCGCTTGACTCAATATATAACTGTCAATTAAAACATTGTTTAGCCAAGCATTACTGTCATTTTTGATTAAGAGTCGGATGAAGCATTTCTTGTCAAGTATGATGGCCTCAGATTTTTCAATGATAATATTTTCAGTATCTTTATTATCATTTTTTCGAACATTGACCATGTAAGTGATAGTTTGATCACCCTGACAAAAGAGGATGGCGTTGGCAATTTCGCCATCAAAATCAATTTTAAAGGCTTCGGATTTATAATTAATCGTAATATCTTGGCTACCTTTTGGGGGTAATGTGATGGTTGTAGGTGCACTTAAAAAAGTATTGCAATCAGAAAAAATCCGATTTCCTTCACTATCAAGACCAAGCATTGCTGTTTTGATACTAATGTTAATCAAACGATCAGAATTATTCTGTAAATTAAAATTCAAAGCTTGATGTGCATGATATTTAGCAGAAATGGTTTGGTTTATCACTGACTGATCCCCTTCTAAAATGGGGGTGACCGTGAAATCAACTTCATCAGCAATGGTTTTAGTGGTAAAAAAACTTACCATTATAACGAATAGTGTTAGTATATTTTTCATATTTTCATTTTATTTGAGGAGTCATATTTATGATGAATCGTTATTTTAATATAGATATTTCAATCAATTTACTTTGATATTATAGCGCATAAATGATGATATCAAGCATTATTAAAATGGCATTCCACTATCAAATTATATCACATTTGAAGACATTTAAGAAATTCTATACTAAAAAAACGAGACATTATTACTTAATATTAAAAACAGAGTTAATACAAATAGAATAAAAAAATGTCTAGCTATAAAAAATTCATAAGGTATACAAGCTAACGGCTTTTGTGGTATAATAAGGGCTATGAGATTAGACAAATATTTAAAAGTTTCGCGAATTATAAAACGTCGAACTGTAGCAAAAGAAGTTGCGGATAAAGGGCGGATAAAATTGAATGGTATTCTGGCTAAAAGTTCCTCAGACATTAAGCATCAAGATGTTTTAACGATTACTTTTGGTAATAAAATTTTAGAAGTCCGAGTCCTTGATATTAAAGATTCCACTAAAAAAGAAGATGCGAATAAGATGTATGAAATCTTGTCAGAAACGCGTGTAAATTCTTAATTGTCTGGGAATTAGTTTAGAACATTTAGGACATCAAAAATAATTAAAGTAGGTTGCGACAGACACCGAGAGGAAAAGGGTCATTTGTAGGAGTAAGAAGGGGTAGTATGGAGAATCAAAAAAAAATTGTTCGATTGAATAATGAGTTTACAACGCAACAATTGAATCAAATTGAGACAACGCAACAACAGGTACCCAAACGCCGTTATTTGGGTTTGATTTTGGTGGCTGTCATTTTGGTTATGGTTTTGCCAACAATTAATCTAGTCAAATCGTATCAAACTTTGCAAAATCGATTGGCGTTGAAGTCAGAGTATGAAAAAAAATCTGTTGCTTTAGACAAGCAACTGGCCATTGAAAAAGCGGACATCGTTAAACTTAAGGATCCTGTTTTTATAGAAAAGTATGCACGTTTGAGATATTATTCAAAAGATGGTGAAATTGTATTTTTAATTCCGGAATTGTCAGATGGTGGGGTCACAAAGATAAAATGATGGGTCGGGTTAAAGCCGTTTCTCGTTTTGGACTATTTGTCACATTTTTGGCTTCTGAATTATCATCTGAGGAACGTGTGTCTCTTGAAATTGAAGTAGATAATCTTCTGTTGACAGGCTTGTTACGATGGGTAGATATTCCTCAAGGAGAAAAATTTCAGAGAAATGATAGCCTGACAGTTGTAGTGAAAGAGATTCAAGCCGATGGTAAGATTGATTTGAACATAATGCTAGAAGACTTTTGTGACAAATATGACAAGATACTTGCTAGAACTGGGGAACTCTTGCAAGTATTGCAGGTTCAAAATCAAAAAGGAAGCAAGTAATGACGACAAAAAATGGGCAACTCAATGATGGGCGTGAGGTTTACTTAAATGGACAGCATATCACTGATATGGCAAGTGAGCCAGTATTTTCTAAAACCTTAGCAGTCATTCAACGCTACTACGATTTGCAAAATGAGAATAAGAATCATACCTTTTTTAATGGCGAGATTGAAACATCGGTCATGTTTTTGACACCTAAAACGATTGAGGATTTAGGTATAAAGCGCCAGATTTATGAAGAAGTTGCGCGTGAATCCTATGGTATGTTAGGACGGACACCAGATTTTATCAATGCAGGTGTTGCTGTTTTGGGCAGCTATGCTGATAGGTTAGGTGCGCAAGGCAAGATTGATTTTGCTTCTAATGCGAAAAAATGGGCCAATCATGTCAAATTTGATGATGTTTTTGTCAGTCATGCCATTCAAAATCCACAATTAGATCGCCAAAAAAACTTATCTCAACTATTGGCCGAAGGACAGGAGTTTGCTGGTGTTTGGATCAAAGAAACGAGAGAAGATGGTGTGATTGTTAGGGGAGCTAAACAGGTTAACACACTAGCGCCACTTGCGGATGAATTATTAATTTTTAACCTCCCAGACTTAAAACCAGCGGATCAAAAATTTGCCGTGGCTTTTGTGCTCCCTATCGCAACATCTGGTGTAAAAGTCATCTGTCGGAAGCCGATGATGACGGACGATCAATCACTAGCAGATTATCCATTGTCTCAGGCTTTTGATGAGATGGATGCCTTCCTTCTTTTTGATGATGTTTTTGTACCTAATGAAGCTTTGTTTGTTTGTGGCGACGTGGCGCAGTCTAACGCCTTCTTTGAAGCAAGTGGTTTATTTAATCATACAGCGCATCAAGATGAAGTTCGTGGTTTTGTCAAGTTAGAGTTTGTGACAGGGATTGCTGTTCGTCTCGCGCACCAGCTAGGTTTGTTTGACTTTCAGCGTGTTCAAGAAAAGTTAGGTGAGCTATCTGTTAATTTGGAATTGATTCGGTCATGTATTATTGCCAGTGAGGTCACAGGCAAGATGCAAAAAGGTGTTTTCACACCCAATATGCAAACGCTACTCGCCGTTCGTGCTAAATTGACGACTTATTATGATGAGGCCTTGCGAGTCATCGCTGAATTTTCAGCAGGCTCAGCAGTTGGTGTGCCTGATTTTCGAGCGTTTAGTAATCCAGATATCGCAGAGATGCTAGAATCGGCCTTGACTAGTGAGTTGATGTCTGCAGAAGAGCGGATGCTTTTATTGAATCTTGCTTGGGATATCACGAGTGAGGCTTTTGGACAGCGTCAACGTGTTTATGAATTTCTACATGGTGGCAATCCGATGTTTATCTATTTACAACATCTTAGACATACAGATTTAGCACAAGCGAACCAGATGCTTGATAAGGTTTTAGACAATGCAAGAAATGGTAAAAAATAAGAAAAATTATCTTTTATTGCAATGGCTGGTTTTTGCGGCAATGGTCCTACCAGCCTTTTTCACTTTTCCTGAAAAAACAGATATTGTCAACTCACAAACTTATACACCTAAGCTATTATCAGATAAGGCTGAGCTATCAAGATGGTCAGAGATGCCCAAAAGAGCAGTCACTTTGAAGGAAATTCAGAGTTATACGGATGCAAATTTGCAGATTAAGGCGAAGAAAATTCCTGCTAAAACACATTTAATGTTGAGTAGTTTGGAACCACAATCACTGAGATTGTTAGACGGAACCTTTGTCTCTAACAACAAAAATGAGATTGGATCTGATGTTATCCTAACAACAGAGATAGTGAGTCAACCGCTTTATGTCATACAAGATGTCAATGTACTTTATACACCGTTGACAACTTTCGATACACAAGTTTACAGTAAGTTGATGAAAGGTAATAAAGTTTTAACCTCTAAAAAAGCAACAACACATTGGGGGATTTATTATCAAGTTGCTTTCGAAGGTGGTAAGACTGGATGGATAGATAGCCAGTCGGCTACTTTTAAAAATCCTAAATTGGATCGAGTTCAGACTTTATTAAATCAAAAATATCAACAAACGAGCTATTCAATATATGTCAAGCAACTTGATAGTGTTTTTACAGCAGGTGTCAACCAAACACAAAAAATGTATTCAGCCAGCTTAAGTAAATTACCTATTTTATATTGGACTCAAAAGCAGATTAATGCTGGAAATGCTAGTCTGGGAGATAGTTTGGCTTACAATGAATTAGTCAACGGTTGGCAAGGCGCCTTTAAAACAGAAGGTACTGGCTTTTTGCCTAAAACAGCAGACTATCAATCTTACAGTTTGTTGGACTTGATTAATCGAACAGCTAAAGATTCTGATAATGTGGCAAGTAATATGTTGGCTTATTATGAAACGGATAAATTTTCGGAAAGCTATCAGTCCGAAATTACCAAAGTCGCAGGACAGCCTTGGAATCCTATTGAACGTGAGGCCTCATCTGAAATGGTTGGTCGTGTCCTTGAAGCACTTTATTATGAAGGAGGTGCTGGCTATAATTCACTGATTGGTACGGATTATGATACAGAACGAATTCCTGCCAAACTACCGAAATCAGTTCAAGTGGCTCATAAAATCGGTACAGCAGATGAATTTAATCACGACGCTGCCTTAATTTTTGCATCAGAGCCTTACATCTTAGTGATTGAAACAAGTCACGATGCTGATAATGAAGAACTGGCAAATATTTCTCAAGCCATCTATGAGGTAATGAAATGACGCCTTACGAGAAATTTGTAAAAATAACTGATGAGCAGCAGTATTTTGAGCAACATCAAGAAGTTTTAGTTGCTTTATCAGGTGGTTTAGACTCCATGACCCTTTTTAATTGGCTTTATCAAGCTAGGGAGTTGCTTAATATTTCTTTATCGGTTGCGCATATTAACCATCAGCAACGGTCTGTATCTGATGATGAGGCAAAGGCTTTGCAAGAAAAGATGGCTGATTTAGGAGTTCCTTTTCATACAGCCAATTTTGTTGGAGCATTTTCGGAAGAAAAGGCACGTCATTTCCGTTATGATTTTTTTGAAAGTATCATGATCAAACATCATTTGACCGCTTTAGTGACAGCGCATCATAAGGATGATTTGACGGAAAATTTTCTGATTCGTCAAATTCGTGGCTCACGATTGCGTCATTTAACGGGCATGCAAACAGTTCAACCATTTGGTAAGGGGCAACAAGATCTAGCTTTGATTCGCCCACTCTTAACTTTTGAAAAGTATGAATTTGATGCCACTGACTATTTTGAAGATACATCTAATGCAGAGAATCATTATTTGAGGAATCGGGTGCGCAATCTTTATTTACCAGCATTTGAAGAAGAAAACCCACGATTTTCTGAAAATCTGGCTAGTCTGACAGACGAGATTCAAAAAGCCATGTCAATTGTGACTTATAGCGCTCGTGCTTATGCAGCTACTGAAAAAATAGAGTTGATTAAGTTTTTTCGAGAGATTGATGATTTACAGTATTTTATTTTACAGGGGTATATCGCTAAATTCCCTACTCTCAAAGTCTCAAAAGCTCAGTTTGATGAATTGTTACACATTATCAGACGTGAAGGGCAATATTTTCATGCGATTTCAAATGATTACAACTTTGTCAAAGATCGCGACCATTTTTACATTGAAGAAAGAACTAAGGCAACAGAGTTTGAGACGGCATTAACCCCCTACTCTACTGGTGATTTT
Source organism: Pseudolactococcus yaeyamensis (assembly GCF_054658615.1). Lineage (NCBI taxonomy): Bacteria > Bacillati > Bacillota > Bacilli > Lactobacillales > Streptococcaceae > Pseudolactococcus > Pseudolactococcus yaeyamensis. The sequence continues at coordinate 8,764 of NZ_BAAGGP010000069.1, read as the reverse complement.
CAAGAAATCGATTTGCCAACAACAGGACAGATTGTGATTAGAAAGCGGCAACCAGGGGATCGGATTCGGGTTAATGGAATTGATAAAAAACTTCGACGATACTTCATTGACAATAAAGTTGCGCTTAAAAAACGCAGTAATCCTGTGATTGTTGTAGGGGATGTTGTTTACGGTGTGTTAGATGTCGTGACTGCAGATTTGAGTAAATCGTTGAAACATGATAAAATGAAAAGAACACTTTATTATAGGGAAAAGAGATAAGAAGACGATATGTTAGAAAAAACGATCGAGAAAATTTTAGTGACCGAAGCTGAAATTTGTGCGAAATCACAGGAATTGGGTCAAATTTTAACAGCGGCATATGCAGATAAAAATCCGTTGATGATAGCGATTTTGAAAGGATCAGTTCCTTTTTTCGCAGAATTGACAAAACGGATTGATGCGCATATTGAGATGGATTTCATGGTCGTGTCAAGCTATCATGGTGGGATGTCATCGTCTGGTGAAGTGAAGATGATTAAGGATTTGGATACGTCTGTTGAAGGTCGTGATATCGTGATTGTTGAAGATATTATTGATACCGGACGAACGCTCTTATATTTAAAAGAACTATTGTTGTATCGTAAAGCGAATTCAGTTAAAATCGTTACCTTGGTGGATAAACCTGAAGGTCGTGTGGTTAATATTGAAGCGGATTATGTCGGCTTTACCTTACCGAATGAATTTTTAGTTGGTTTTGGTCTGGATTACGATGAACATTATCGGAATTTGCCTTACATCGGCATTCTTAAGGAAGAAATTTATAAAACTAAAGGTTAGTCGATTAGATTTAGCTGAAATAGCTATTTCAAAAAGGTTAATATCAGTCTTAAGTCTGATATTAACCAAACCTGATATTTGGAGATAGACATTTTTGGAAAAATTTGTCATAATATCTGATATCAAACAAAATTTAGACAAGGATTCTATGAATAATAAAAATAAAAACAGTGGTTTCATCAAAAACTCTTTTCTATGGGTGATTTTGGCAATCATTGCAGTTGTCGGATTCCAATATTTTTTCAAGGGGGTTAGCAATGAAACCGTTGATAAAATCAGCTATACAACCCTAGTTAAAAAACTAAAAACAGGCGAGATCAAAGAATTCTCTTATCAGCCGAATTCGTCATTGATTTCAGTGAGTGGGGAGTATAAAAAAGCTAAAAAGGTCAAATCGAAAACAAACTTTTCTTTGATTGCTAACCCCTCGGTAGAAGTTAAGAAATTTACAAGTTTAATTTTGCCAACAGACACCACGATTAGCGAGTTGCAAAAAATTGCAGACAAAGAAAAAGTTAAAGTTTCTGTCAAACCAGAAGCGTCTAATGGTGTTTGGTTGACACTTCTAGGGTCTTGGTTACCTCTTCTACTCATGATTGGTTTCCTTTACATGATGATGGGCGGTATGCGAGGTGGCGGTGCTAATGGCGGTGGTAATCCGATGAGCTTCGGTAAATCACGTGCTAAAGAGCAAGACAAGAAAACGGTTAAAGTCCGTTTCGCTGATGTTGCAGGTGCTGATGAAGAAAAACAAGAACTTGTCGAAGTTGTTGATTTCCTGAAAAATCCTAAAAAATATCATGATTTAGGTGCGCGTATTCCAGCAGGTGTCCTTCTTGAAGGCCCTCCAGGAACCGGTAAAACTTTACTTGCTAAAGCTGTTGCTGGTGAAGCTGCGGTACCGTTTTTCTCAATTTCTGGTTCAGACTTTGTGGAAATGTTTGTCGGTGTCGGTGCATCACGTGTCCGTGACCTTTTTGAAAATGCTAAAAAGAACGCCCCAGCTATTGTCTTTATTGATGAGATTGATGCTGTGGGTCGCCAACGTGGTGCCGGTATGGGCGGTGGTAATGACGAGCGCGAACAAACCCTTAACCAACTCCTAGTCGAGATGGATGGGTTTAACGAAAGTAACAATGCTGTGATTGTCATTGCAGCGACTAACCGTTCTGATGTTCTCGATCCAGCCTTGTTACGTCCGGGTCGTTTTGACCGTAAAGTGCTCGTTGGTGCGCCAGATGTTAAAGGTCGTGAAGCGGTACTGAAAGTTCACGCTAAAAATAAACCTTTGGCTGATGACGTTGATTTGAAAGTTGTTGCCCAACAAACACCAGGTTTCGTTGGTGCGGATTTGGAAAATGTCCTTAATGAAGCAGCGCTCGTTGCGGCAAGACGTAACAAGTCAGTGATTGATGCCTCTGATATTGATGAGGCAGAAGACCGCGTGATTGCAGGTCCAGCTAAGAAAGACAAACGGATTTCTGAGCGTGAACGTGAAATGGTGGCTTACCATGAGGCGGGGCATACAATCGTTGGCCTTGTCCTGTCAAATGCTAGTTTTGTCCACAAGGTAACGATTGTCCCGCGTGGTCGTGCTGGTGGTTACATGATTTCTTTACCAAAAGAAGATCAATTCTTATTGTCTAAAGAAGATATGCAGGAACGTCTGGCAGGTCTTATGGGGGGGCGAACTGCTGAAGAAATCATTTTTAATGCCATTACAACAGGTGCTTCAAATGACTTTGAACAGGCTACTCAACTCGCGCGTAGTATGGTAACACAGTATGGTATGTCTGAAAGACTAGGTACTGTGACACTGGAAGGAAATTCACAAGCAGTCTTTATCGGTCGTGACTATGGTCAAACTAAAGGTTATAGTGAATACACGGCGCAAGCCATTGATGAAGAAGTACGTAGCATCATTAATGAAGCGCATGAAACTGCTCGTCAAATCATTGAAAGTCATCGTGAACAACACAAGGCAATTGCGCTTGCTTTACTTGAACATGAGACTTTGGATGCTCGTCAAATCAAGTCTTTATTTGAAACAGGTCAAATGCCTTCTGATACAGTATTTGAATTTGAGGAGACTGAACCAGCAGATTTTGAACAAACTTTAAAAGCAGCTAACGAGCCAAAAGTTGACAATTTAGATGATGATTTAAACAAAATTGAAAATCAAGATAATTAATGAAAATCAGGTCGGAACGCCTGATTTTTTGTGATTTGTGATATAATGTTAGTTAATAAACTGAGAGAAGAAACATAAATTGGCTCAAACATTCAAGGAAAAATTGGCAGAACTTGAAGCTAAACGTCGTTTTGAGCATGAAGAGACGCTGAAGATTGATTCAGCCACTTCTGACACCTCTGGATTTTCCGAAGCGCCTTTGGTACAAAATGATGTTGAAGTAGCAATACCGACACAAACAACACCTAAAATAAAAATCAAAAAATTAACGCTGGCAATTTTTGTCAGCCTTTTCGTCATTGTCATTGCTCAAATTTATGCACTAGGGGATTTCAGTTTGACGCGGCAAGTCTCTCAAAAGTCGTTGGACAAAAAATTTACCTACCAAGGTGGAATGAAGAATGGTCGTTTCTCTGGTGAAGCGACGATTACCGATAGTTCAGGTAACGCATTGAAAGCACAATTTAAGGCTGGAAAAATGATTGGATCTTTGACTTACAATAAAAATAATGCTTATGTTGTCACAGAAAAAGATGCTAAAGTAACGATTACCTTAGTGGACAAGTCAGTCGTTCATCAAGCAGCAGGTCAATATTCTTTTAATGGTAGCATTTTTTCCTATGAAGGGGCTTGGCGGTTTGCTGGCATTTGGCAAGGCAAGATGCATTTTGCCAATGGTGCGAGCTATGAAGGGTCGTGGAAAAACGGTTTACCGGATGGTAAAGGAACCTATACACCAATTGTAGGTACGCCTATTACAGGTGATTTTAAGATGGGAGAGTTTGAAAAATGAAAATTAAATGGTTTTCCCTAATTCGAATTTTGGGTCTGGTGACTGTTCTAGGCTATCATTTTTTTGTTAAGTCTTTCCCCGGTGGCTTTATTGGTGTTGATATTTTCTTTGTATTTTCGGGATATCTGATTACTGCTCTCTTTTTTATCGAGCTTGAAAAATCTGGTAGTTTTACATTATTGACCTACTATAAACGTCGTTTTATCAGGATTTTTCCGCCATTGGTCATCATGATTGTAACGACATTACCGTTTACGTTATTATTGCCGTCTGATTTTCGGGCTAACCTAGCTAAGCAAGTGGCTGCTGCCATAGGTTTTGTGACGAATCGGTTTGAAATACAGTCAGGTTTATCATATGAAGCACAGCAAACACCACAGTTATATATCCATACTTGGACGCTATCTTTGGAATTTCTTTTTTATCTGATTTGGGGTGGTTTGCTGTTTATTTTGGTTTTTTGGTTAAAAAAACAAGGCTATACAGGTAAAAAGTTATTAGGGCAAACGCGTTTTATTGTGTTTGTACTTGCTGTGCTAGCGAGTATAGCATCTATTATTTACCTTGAAGTGACTTTTGACCCTAAATATTTAAGCTATAGTTACTTTGCTTTTGCCAGTCATGCTTATCCCTTTTTTATCGGTGCGACGGTTGCGACTGTTGTTGGCATGCGAATTAGTAATAAACAACAAGCGCATTTTATAGCCTATCCAGTTAAGAAAATGTGGCTTTGGATAGGTATTCCAATTTTCATTTTATTACTTTTAAGTTTATTTGGTAAATTTGAGAGTAGCTGGACAATTCGAACCAATCTGATTTTGACAAGTATCCTAACAGCAATTTTAATTGTTCAATTTAGAATGTTGCACGAACGGACAATTCGGCCTGACCCTAAAATTTTAACAGTGCTTGCGGATACTTCTTATAGTATTTATCTTTTTCACTGGCCGGTTTGGCTAATCATTTCTCATTTTGTATCTCAAGTTTTATTGGCGGGTGTCTTGAGTTTTATCGTTTCATTTACAGCTTCAGCTGTAGTCTACTACGGTGTTGAACCTTATTTCCATGGTAAGCAGCCGATGAAATGGATGATGAGTAAGTCGTTTTATGCTAGCTTGGGTGTAATAGTTTTGGTGGGCTTGAGTGTGGTGCTTACTGCGCCTGCGATTTCCAAAACTGAGCGGAGTCTTCATGAAGCAGCGATTAGCGAAGCTATGGTGTCGCTTGATCACAAAGGTCAGTTAAGTCAAAACCTTTATGATGTTGGCAATAATATCAATGCCAATACGAGTTGGTACAATCCAACAGTAGGTTTTAATACGAGTGCAGATATGCGACTGAAACAAAGTACGGCGCTATCAGATAAAATTTTAAATAGTTCTCAGACCGTTTTAGGAGACTCTGTGATGGTTGGTGTCGTACCTTATCTGTCAATGATTTTACCAGATGCAGATGTTGAGGCACAAGTTGGCTTGAATCTGGATACTATTCTTAATTTATTTGAAAAACAGGTTAAAGCTGGAACACTTGGCAAGTATGTCGTCATTTCAGCTGGTGCAAATGTGACCAATGAGATGACAGCAGATATCCAAAAGATGATTGATAGGGCACCCAAAGGGACGAGACTAGTTTTTGTTACCCCTTACGATGGAAAAAATAAAGTTGTTTTAAATGAATTTAGTAGCTATCTGAAATCACTTCCAAACAAATATCCATGGGTAGCAGTAGCGGATTGGGCAGGATATATTGAACCGCAAGATGAACGGCTTTGGGCAGATAAGATTCATTTTGCCGGTAAGCAAGATGTTGCGGTAGATTATCTCAATCTTTTGGCACAAAGTTTGAATGAAGTCGCTAAAAAAAAGGGCAAGTCATAAAGTTACAAAAAGATGACGAGAGTATGAAGAGTTTGTTACGAGACTTTTTTGATTGAAATTCATGTTATAATTAGCTAATATGCGAAAATATAAAAGAAATGATTTTAAAACATCACATAAAATAATATTTACAACTTTAAGCCTCATTGGGATGATAGGTTTAACATTTGGTATCTCAGTTTTTTTCATTTTAGGAAATGAAAGCAGTACTCAGGCTGATATGACAAATTCTGAAGCAGAAACAGTGGCTCAAAATAAAATTGCAACCGTAATTTCACAAGTTAGTCCTAAGCCAACAACATCGAATTTAGAGCATGCTGAGTCAGGTAAATCTAGCGAAATAAGTGATCAAGTGAGTTATAGTGTTCGCGAAGGAGACACATTGAGCGCGATTGCTAGTCAATTTCAAGTGAGTATGACATCTATTGTGCAACAAAATGATTTGACTTCTTATGAAGCGATTTATGTTGGGCAAGTGTTGGTATTTTCAAAATCTTATTTTGTTAAAGAAGAAACAATGCCCTCTTTAGATGCTATTGAAGGTGAAACCCAAGATGTTTCAATCCATAATGGCAATAAAGTTGCTACTGGAGGCTTATCAGATGAAGAACGTGCTTATGTTTTGACACAACTTCAAACACGTACGGGGATTGATGCTCGCCAATGGGATTATATCATTTCACGGGAAAGTGGGTGGATTTCAACAATCAAAAATTCACTTGGCTATTATGGTTTGTTTCAATTAGCACCTAGTTATCCAGGTTATGATGGTGATGTGCAATCACAAATTGAGGGTGCAATTTATCTTTTTAATCATGGTGGTATGACTCACTGGGCTTTATAAGCAGGAAATTTGACGTTAAGTTTCAAAAAATTATAAAGTTTTTCAATTTTTTTGAAAAAAAATGCTTGACGGAATAGAATTAATACGATATAATTATTTTTGTTGCTGATTGAGACATCTCAATCGGTTTAAACCCGGGTCCGTTGGTCAAGGGGTTAAGACACCGCCTTTTCACGGCGGTATCACGGGTTCGAATCCCGTACGGACTATTTTATGGAGGATTACCCAAGTCTGGCTGAAGGGAACGGTCTTGAAAACCGTCAGGCGTGTAAAAGCGTGCTAGGGTTCGAATCCCTAATCCTCCTTTAGGAAACGACGAATTCCTAAACATAACATTATCGCGGGATGGAGCAGCTCGGTAGCTCGTCGGGCTCATAACCCGAAGGTCGTAGGTTCAAATCCTGCTCCCGCAATCATCAAATCAGTAGGTCCCGTAGTGTAGCGGTTATCACGTCGCCCTGTCACGGCGAAGATCGCGGGTTCAATTCCCGTCGGGACCGTTTAAAATACTTCTTAATAAGTATTTTAGTTATAACATTGAAGTAACAACATTGGCTCGGTAGCTCAGTTGGTAGAGCAATGGATTGAAGCTCCATGTGTCGGCGGTTCGATTCCGTCTCGCGCCATATTATGGTTAATCATAATGAATCTTTGCGGGTGTAGTTTAATGGTAGAACCTTAGCCTTCCAAGCTAACTACGCGAGTTCGATTCTCGTCACCCGCTTTACCATTTTTTTATTGAAAAAAATTAGGTTCCTAATTCTAAATTAGGGCGCATAGCTCAGCTGGTTAGAGCGCACGCCTGATAAGCGTGAGGTCGGTGGTTCGAGTCCACTTGTGCCCATTTGAAAATTTTATTTTCAAAATTAGTTTGGTGCTAATTGCATGAGAGATACACCTGTTCCCATGTCGAACACAGCAGTTAAGTCTCATTACGCCGGAAGTAGTTGGGGGTTGCCCCCTGTGAGATATGGTCGGTGCCAAGCGAATTCTGCTTTAGTTCAGTTGGCTTGAAGCATTGCTTCAAGGTTGCGGATGGGGAAAACGAAGTTTTCTACTACTCTACCAACTGAGATTATTCCGCTTTAGCTCAGTTGGTAGTAGCGCATGACTGTTAATCATGATGTCGCAAGTTCGAGTCTTGCAAGCGGAGCTAAGTAAACGTTGTCTGAGGACAGCGTTTTTTGTTATGGCTTTTAGCCAGTCGTCCCTTTAAGGACGACAAGAAAACCACCCGTTGAACGGGTGGCTAACCAGACTTATAGTCCCCATTTTCTTATTCCTAGTATAATAAGAGTGTTCAGGCTCTCAAAGAAAGGAATAAGAAAATGGCAAAATCTAGTTACAGTTTATCACATACAAAATGGATGTGCAAATACCACATCGTATTTACACCAAAATATAGACGGAAAGTCATTTATAATAAAGTCAGATCAGATTTAATTATCATTTTTAAACAATTATGTAGAGGCTGGGACAAAAGTCCACAGTCACTAAAATAAAAAGCAAGCTAATCCAATCAATTTTGATTGTTCTAGCCTGCTTTTTTTCTATATCCGACAGGTTACCATCAGTTTTCTGAGATTAATCGCCATCAAAGCTAAACCAATCTCCTGTCTAACCTTGTCTTTGCCTCTGACCGAAAATCAAGTGAAGCCCAAATTAGCCTTCAGACGTGCAAAGGCAGGCTCTACATCAATCTTACGTTTGCCGTAGAGTTTTCCTGTCTCTTTTTCTGAAAGCAATTGCTTAATATTTAATTTAAATGACTCCCACTTAGGATTGATTTGAAGTCGTCGGTTGTTGTCACTTTTAGCCCGAGTACATAGATGACGAACTGGACAGCCTTGACAATCTTCACATTCATAGATTTTCAAATCTCGTGTCAATCCATATTTATCTGTTCGGTGGCTCTCATATCAATAAGTCGCTTTCTGATGATTCGGGCAGATGAAGTGATCTTGTTCAGAATCATAAAACCAATTCGCTGTTTTAAAGGGATCTTTTCTAAATTTTCGTTTTTGTTCCTTTTCATAGGCATTATAGGTAATCAGAGGTGTTCGTTGATATTTATTTAAAACGGTTTGATAATTCTCTTCCCCACCATAGCCTGCATCTGCTACGATATACTCTGGAAGTTGTTGGTATTTATTTTGATAATGCGCTAAAAAGTCAGGTAAAGTTCTGGTATCAGTCGGATTGGGATAGACTTCATAGTCCAAAACATATTGATTTTCCGT
>NZ_BAAGGP010000068.1:0-16706 GCF_054658615.1 Pseudolactococcus yaeyamensis | reverse complement strand
GTATTCTTCCTGAAGAGTTTAAAAAAAGCAGGGAAATGAGGGATACCTAAAGATTTTTCGCCCTTAAATTGAGAGCTGGTTTTCTGCGCTCTTTTTAAGGGGGGACTTTATATTGTTTTTCACACTATACTCCTAATTTAACAAAACTTGGCACTGTCTCACATTGCCGAATCTGAGCGGCAATGAACTCCTGTGCATCATTCAAAATAATGTGGGGAAACTCACGGTCTTCAAATGTCAGATTAAAACGATAGCTTTCTTCATCTACTTTGACAATATAGTCGTAGGCTTCAAGTGTTTTAACAAAAATATCCGGTCGTTTTTGCTTCACCACATCTTTTTTAGCAAATTTTAGTAAAAATATCGTCATATATTTAAGCGCATAATCCAAGTCAACATCTCCGATAAGTTTAAAGATTTGTTGCTCAAAGGGGGTCAAAACTACACGCTTTTCCACATGATAAAAATAATTGGCTAAATTATTAGCTGTCCGTCCAAAATCAGACGACAAATGCAAGTCAATACCATTTGTCTGATAAGTTAAAGTTTGTTGGATTTGTGAGGCTTGAATTTTTGAAATCAGCGCCGATCCTTCTGCCACAAAAAAGGGTTGATCAAAACTTAGCTGTTGCGGTTCTGTTGTAGGCAAAGTCAAGTCAAAGTCAGCATCAGTAAACACTTGAAATTGATTGGCATAACGTTTATCAACACGTAAAATAAGGCCTGCTTGGACAAAATCTTCAATCTGACGCTCTAAATTTTGTTCAGCTCCAAAGACTGCCTTGATTTTGCGTAGAGTTACATCATCGTGATTGGCCAAAAAATTGATTAAGTTTTGAAAAAATGGTCGCTGGGTTAAGCGATTATGATTGAAAATCTTAATTTGCATCCGAATGCGTTCCTATGTATTCTAAAGCTGAAAATGTCGCTAATTCTTCTGGGTTACTCCCCAACTTGTTCAACGGTACAGCTAGTCCGAGCTTATCAAAATAGGCTTGCCAATAGTCTGAGATAAGATTTTCTCCGTCAGCAAAAGACATGACCGATTCTGGTAGTTTGACCTGATTGGCGAAAGCCGCAACGACCAACTGCGAGCAGTAAAACCCAGCTGTATCTGGATAAAAGCTGTGATTATACGGCTTGCCTAGATGTTTTCTGGCTTCAAGTATCACGGCATGCGCATCAATATCAGGCAATCTAAAGCTGTCAACTTGCGGATGCTCTGATAAAAAATCTGCTAGACTTTCCTCTGTGACACCCTGTTTAGGGGTTGCATGGATGATGGTCGTTTCACTGGTAGCAATGGCAACATGGCTATAAGCACCGGTAGACTCAGAAATAGCAACAGCAAATCCATCTCCATCATTTGAAATTGTTTTGACAAACAGAAGGTCAGCTGATTTTAGTCTTAAGGTCATGCTTTTCATTATACCAAATTTTTTTCAATTTTGTTGTCTTTTCCAAATATAAAAAACACATATAAGAAAGCACGCTCTCGTGTACTTTCTTATAAATCGTAAAACTTGTTTTCTCACTTACGCTCGGAGCAGAGAAGGCTTGCGCCTTTAATTCTTGCTTCCTCGCATAGCTCGGTCGCAAAAAATACGGTTAAAAAAAGCACGCTTTCGCGTACTTTCTTATAAACCGTATTTCTTGCTTTCTCGCTTACGCTCGTCGCAGAGAAATATGGCTTACAAGCCATATTTCTTGTTGAAACGATCCACACGGCCATCGGCTTGTGTGAATTTAGCTTTACCAGTGTAGAATGGATGTGAATCTGATGAGGTTTCCACACGGATTAATGGGTATGTGTTGCCATCTTCCCATTCAACAGTTTCTTTTGAGTTTTTTGTAGAACCGCTCAAGAATTTATAGCCTGTTGACGTATCCATAAATACTACTGGTCCATAATTAGGATGGATGTCTGCTTTCATGTTCGATATTTCCTTTCTGCCTTGGGCTGTTTGCCAGTCCAAAGTAATCAATACTTGTCTATTTTATCAAAGTTAGTGACTATTTTCAAGTCTAAAAATCAATTTTCATCGACTAATTTAATGTCGACACCAAGTGAGGTCATTTTCTCAATGATATTATCATAGCCACGTAAAATAAACTCAACATTTGAGATTTTAGTCTCGCCGTCTGCCATCACACCGGCATTGACTAAAGCTGCACCTGCACGTAAGTCTGTCGCCATAACTTCTGCGCCATGTAAATCATTTGGGGCATGGTAGGTAATTTCCCCGTTATTGGCAACAATATTTGCCCCCATACGTGCCAACTCTGCTGCATGGTTAATCCTTTTTTCATAGATAGTATCAATAACTTTACCACGACCATTGGTCATCAAAAGAAGGGGGGTAATTGGCTGCTGCAAGTCGGTCGCAAACCCTGGATAAGGCACGGTTTTAATGCTGACAGATCTAAGATTTTCTGATTTCAAAACTTCTATCGAATCATCGCGAATAATCATCTGAACGCCCATTTCTTCAAGTTTCGCAATGAAAGACTCCAGATGTTCATAAATCACGTTATTGACGATAACACCATCGCCAAAAGCTGCCGCAAGACTCAAATAAGTCCCCGCTTCAATTCGGTCAGGAATGACCGTATGACGCGCACCGCCCAATTTTTGAACGCCATCAATCCGGATAACATCTGTCCCTGCACCACGGACTTTTGCCCCCATGTTATTAAGCAAGGTCGCAACATCAATAATTTCAGGTTCACGCGCCGCATTTTCAATAATCGTGCGACCTTCAGCCTTAACAGCAGCCAGCATGGTATTAATCGTCGCACCGACTGAAACCATATCCATGAAAATCGTCGCAGCGTGTAAAGTCGCACCATCAGTCGTCAAGTGCATGGCATTTTCCTTAAAGGTCATGCGCGCACCCAGAGCCTCAAACGCCTTGATATGGAGGTCAATTGGGCGCGGTCCTAAATCACAGCCACCCGGCAAACCGACCGTTGCCTCCCCGAATTTGCCTAACAAAGAGCCGTTAAAGTAATATGAGGCACGCAAAGAATTAATCTTACCATAAGGTAGGGGCTTTGATTCAACACCACGCGGATCAATAACAACAATCCCTTCTTCAATATCGCGCTCAATCTTAGCACCCATAATTTCTAAAATCTCAATCAGACTCGCCACATCTGAAATATCTGGCACACCCTCTAATGTTACCACATCATCCGCCAAAATGGTTGCAGGAATCAAGGCAACGACTGAATTTTTAGCACCAGAAATCGTCACTTCGCCTGAAACGCGTTTACCACCATTAATTACTATTTTTCTCATATTATTTTTAAAATCCAATTCTTAAAATTCAAATTCATGCTTGTCTATTTTACCACAAAAAAGCAAATTTATCATCCCGATGAGGCAACAAAAAAATAGGAAATGTTTTCCTACTTTTCAAATCTATTTTCCGACTTATTCAAAGACAAATTGATTATGATAGAGTTCTGCATAGAAACCGTTTGGCACATGCAAGAGTTCTTGGTGACTGCCTTCTTCAATGACAACGCCATCTTTTAGCACGACAATCTTGTCGGCATTGAGAATTGTTTTCAGACGATGGGCGATAACAAACGATGTCCGACCAGCAATCGCTGCTTCCATCGCCCACTGGATTTGTTGCTCAGTTACGGTATCAACGTTTGATGTTGCCTCATCCAAAATCAAAAGTTTTGGATGAGGCAAAATCGTCCGAGCAATCGAAATCTGCTGTTTCTGTCCAGTTGAAAAGACGTTTTCGTCATCATCAACAATGGTCTCATATTTATCAGGGAGACTATCAATAAACTCATGGATATGCGTTGTTTTCGCTGCTGTGATGATTTCTTCATCCGTTGCATCAAAACCAAACTTGATATTATCCTTAATCGTCCCGCTGAACAAGACTGAGTCTTGCAGTACAATCCCAACGCCACGGCGTAGTGAGTCCAAGTCCATATCGCGGATGTCAACGCCGTCAAATTTGATGCTACCATTGTCCACATCATAAAAACGGTTCATCAAGTTCATGATGGTCGTTTTACCTGAACCTGTCGGGCCAACAACGGCGACCATTTGACCTTTTTTGACGTTGATGCTGACATCTTTGAGGATGGGTTTCTCTGGCAAATAGCTAAAGTCAATGTGATCAATCTGGACTTCATCTTTAATCTCGTCGAAAATGATACCATTTTCATGGCGAACTTCTTCTGGTTCATCAAACATTTCTTGTAAGCGACGTGCGCCCGTCACAGCCATTTGAAGTTGTGAAAATGATGACGAAATTTGCATGACGGGCTGGTAATATTGTTGTGAATACTGCACAAACATGACAACCACCCCTAGCGCAGCAGCAGTTGACATTGATTTATCATTAAGGGCAATCATTGAGCCAGCAAAAATGACGATTGCCAGATTGACAAAGCTCATGCCAGTCATAACAGGCATCAACATCCCTGAATAAACTTGACCTTTAAAAGTCGCTTGACGGACTTTGTCATTTTGTTTAACGAAGCCGTCAATAGCATCTTGTTCTAGTCCTTCAACGATGATCACTTTTTGTCCTGAAATTTTCTCATCCATATAAGCATTGAGTTTACCGACTTCATCTTGTTGCAAATCAATATATTTCTTAGCCTGACGAATAATTATCACGACCAGTAAAATGGCAACTGGTGTTGAGGCAATGGTTACCCATGCAAGCGAGACATTTTGACGGAACATCATAATCAAAACGCCGATAAACATGGCAAGCTGTGTCGCAACTTGTGCCAGTGACTGGTTGAGTGAGTTTTGGATATTATCCAAGTCCGAGGTGAAACGGCTGAGGATATCACCATCTTGATGGCGGTCAAAAAATGAAATCGTCAAGCGCTCAAGTTTACCAAATAAACCTTTACGCATAGAGCTTGTTGCATGAGAAACAATCCGACCAAAGAGGACTTGATACATCAGCATGGCAATGGTCATGAAAATATAGGACATGAGTAATTTCCACATGATGCTGAAAAAGACTGTTTTTTCAGGCGTATCTTTGGCTAAGTCAACCAAGGCTGTCACATCCGTTGGCATCCCATTTTTAGTTAATTCGCCAATCATAGCTTGTGGCAACTCTGTCGGAACATGACCGTTAAAGGATGCGACAATTTTTTCAGCACCTTGGTGTTTAAAATATGCTGTGACCCATTCGGCGAGCTGTGTCAGGGCGTCGCCAATAAAGACAGGTACTTTCACCTGTAAATAGGTGGCGATAATAATCGTTAGTGTGATGATGACAAATGAGACTTTGAATTTCTTGAAATAGTTCCAGAAAAACTTAATCGCTTTACTATATTCTTTCATTAATCATCACTTCCTTTCTGTGTTTCATAGATTTCACGGTAAGTCGCATTGTTTTCGACAAGTTCTTTATGCTTTCCGACACCAATGAGTTTACCGGCATCCAAAACAAGAATCTTATCGGCATGGACAACTGATGAAATTTTTTGAGCAATGATAATTTTAGTGGTATTTGGCAGTTCGCCCGCCAAAGCTTCTTGGACTAATTTTTCAGATTTGGCATCTAGTGCTGAGGTTGAGTCATCTAGGATTAAAATCTTAGGCTCCCCAATGACACCTCGGGCAATGGACATCCGTTGTTTTTGACCACCAGAGAAGTTAGTCCCACGTTCTTCAACCGGACTCTCAAAGACATCTGCCATTTTTTCGATGAACTCACGAGCTTGCGAGATGGCACTGGCACGTTTCATATCGTCAACGGTGGCATCAGCTTTACCATGTTTCAAGTTTTGAGCAATCGTGCCCGAGAAGAGCATCGCGCGTTGCAAGACGATTGAGACAGTCTCACGTACCGTTTTTCGGTTTAAGTCACGTAAATCTTGACCACCGATTTTAATAACACCTTCTGTTGGATCAAACAGTCGCGGAATAAGTTGGGCAAGCGTTGATTTCCCTGCGCCTGTCGCCCCAACGACACCGACTGATTCTCCTGCCTTAATGATAAAGGACACATCTTCTAAGGTCGGCGCATCATCGGTTGGATAAGTAAAAGTTACATGGTCGAACTCAAGGTCACCTGTGAGTTCTTGATCAGGGACATCTTTAAAACTCATAGCTGGTTCGGTGTTAATGACTTCGCCAATCCGTTTGAGTGAGATAAAAGCACGTGATGCCATCATCGACATCATACCGCCCATAATAATGGCAAACATGATTTGCATCATGTAAGTCATAAATGAGGCGATACCGGCTAAGTCTTTAGGCTCTTTTTGAACATAAGTTGAGACAAACCAAATCGCCCCAAAAATAGCCAAGTAAGCCGCAAAGGTAAAGGCTGGTATCATAGCAGAAAAAATATAGCTGACAACCAAATTATGCCCAAGCAATTCGTCTGAATTACTATCGAATTTAGTGGCTTGTTCTTTTTCTTGGACGAAAGATTTCACGACACGTGTACCGCGAAGGTTTTCCTTGGCAATGCCGTTAAGTCTATCCATCAAGGTTTGGAAAGCGCCAAAATGTTTGCCCATGCTACCCATAGAAATACCTGTAATCAGGACAATGACGACAACTAAAAGGACGATAATCCACCATAATTTAGGCAAAGTTTGAATGGCTAAAATGAACGACCCGACAAATAAAAGCGGGACACGAAGCAAGATTTGAAATAAAATCATAATCAAGTTCATGACCTGGTTGACATCATTGGTCATACGGACAACAAGGTTGCCAGCATTAAATTTCTCAATATTGGCATAAGAAAAGCTTTGAATTTTTCTAAAAGTCTGTTCCCGCAAGTCTGCTGAGACACCTTGAGCAATCTTAGCTGCAAAAATCGTATTCACCACACCTGCGAGCAAGCCAATCCCTGCGATAATAATCAGCTGAACCCCGTAATCTGTAATTTTCTCTTTATCATTGTTGGAAACAGCCTCGAGAACTTTTGTTAAAATTTGTGGTTGCCAAAGCGTGGTACCAACGACCAAAATGACCATAGCAAGTGAGCCTAGCGCCCAAAACTTGTATTGTTTAATGGCTTTAATAAGCATGTATTTTTCCTTTCTGACTTTCAGTATCAGGCATCTCCATCAAAAATAATCTTTTGCAGAGACACCCACAGTATCCTTTTCATTCTAACATATTCTAGGAAATTTTTCTGTCTTAAGCGTCCAAAATCTGTTATAATAAGAGGATGAAAAATACACGCTATCAAGATTTGAAATTGGCTGAACGTGGCGCCCTCATCAGTATTTGGGCCTATGTCGTCCTTTCTATCCTAAAACTCGTCATTGCCAACACAACGCATTCCGAAAGTTTGCGAGCAGACGGTTTTAATAATATCACAGATATCATGGGGAATATCGCCGTTCTGATTGGGCTGAAAATCGCTCGGCGGCCAGCGGACGATGACCATACCTACGGCCACTGGAAAGTTGAGTCAGTCGCCTCTCTCATCACCAGTTTTATCATGTTCGTCGTTGGCTTCTTCGTCTTGAAAGATACGATTACCGCTATTATTAATAACGAACATACGCCTGTTGATCTATTTGGCTCTATCGTCGGTATCTTCTCAGCTGTTGTCATGTTAGTGATCTACTTTTATAATCGCAATCTCGCAATCAGATCTAAAAGTTCAGGTCTGATGAGTGCAGCAAAAGATAACTTGTCCGATGCCGTATCTTCTATCGCCACCTCTATCGCGATTTTCGCCGCTAGTTTTAATTTGATAATCATTGACCGACTGATGGCAACCATCATCACCATCTTTATCTTCAAAACAGCCTACGACATTTTTGCTGAGGCGGTTTTCAGCCTCTCCGACGGTTTCGATGACTCAAAAATCGATACCTACACGACCGCCATTGCCCAGTTACCTAAAGTCATGGCCGTTAAATTTATCCGAGGAAGGACTTATGGCAGTAACATTTTCCTCGACGTCGTCGTCGAAATGTCGCCTGATCTTTCCGTGTTCGAAAGTCATGAGGCAACGGAAGTGATTGAAAAAGCTCTAAAACAAGATTACGATGTCTTTGATGTGGATGTGCATGTCGAGCCAGCGATATTGCCTGACGAGGAAAGAGATGCTAGTCTGGCATTGATCATTCTAGCCTTAGAAGAAAAAATCCTGAATGGCACAGATGCCAAACTACTCTCTGAACACTTCACAGAAATCCGAGCAGATGGTGTCGAAATTGATAAAGCTCAGAAGCTTTTAGAACAGCATGAACACCTTGCTATCGCTGGTTTCAAGCCAGACCGTATTTCAAAAAAAACATTTGTCATCACCTATCATTATTTTGAAAATGGACAGTTTTTCGCTGTCACTAGCATCTGGCGCAGACAGACAAACTGGTACTGCGAGGCACGCCAGTTGACCTTGATAGCTTAAAATAAAAAAGTGAGCGGAAATGGCTCACTTTTTTATATTAGATTGCTGCACCCACAACTTGTAACGCTTTTTCATAATCTGGCTCATCAGTTATCTCAGCCAAAATTTCTGCATAAATGATTTGTTCGCCTTTGATGACAAAGACACTACGGGCTAAAAGGTTGACCTCAGTCATCACGATACCATAGAGTTGACCAAATTCATTTTGGACATCAGATAAAATCGTCATCTCCACGCCTTCCGCTGCACACCAGTTGGCTTGTTCTTCTTGCGTATTATTGGAAATAGATAAAAAAGCAATGTCTTTGTGGGCTGCTGCCTCTTGATTGAAGCGACGCGTTTGAACCGAGCAGACACTCGTATTGATATCTGGAAAAACACTGACAATAATCGGACTTGCCAGTTTTGACAAAGTCACGATATTGTCGTGCTGGTCTTTTAGGCTGAAATCAGGTGCCTGACCTATTGTCAGTGGGATAATCTCTGAAAATGTTTCACCATTTCTTGTAATAATCATTTGTTCACTCCTTTATTCTCTTTGATTTCATTATAATAAAAAATCGTCTGAGTCTACACTCAAACGACTTACATATTTATTCAAGCACAAAATCTTTTCTGATTTTATACTTGAACAACTATCTTTAGAGACGAGCATTTAATTCAGCACCAAGTGCTTCAAAGCCTGGTTTACCAAGCAAGGCAAACATATTTTTCTTATAGGCTTCAACCCCTGGTTGGTCAAATGGATTGACACCATTGAGGTAGCCAGAAAGACCAATCGCGATTTCAAAGAAGTAGATGAGGTAACCCAGTGTAAACTCATCTTGTTTTTTGATTGTGATGACTGAGTTAGGCACCCCACCGTCTGTGTGGGCAAGCAACACACCTTGGAAGGCTTTTGTATTAACGAAGTCAACATCTTTTCCTTCAAGATAGCCAAGACCATCTAAATCTTCTGCTTCTGCTGGAATATTGATGTTCAATGTTGGTTCTTCAATTTTAATTACTGTTTCAAAGAGGTTACGGCTACCTTCTTGGATAGATTGACCGATTGAGTGCAAGTCTGTTGAGAAGTTAGCTGATGTTGGATAGATGCCTTTGAAGTCTTTACCTTCTGATTCGCCGGCTAATTGCTTCCACCATTCGCTGAAGTATTGAAGTGACGGATCGTAGTTAGCCAAAATTTCAATTGTTTTACCTTTACGGAAAAGAATATTACGCAAGACAGCGTATTGGTAGGCTTCATTGACTTTCAAGTCTGCTGTGCTGTATGCTTCGCGAGCCGCCGCTGCACCATCCATCAAAGCTTGAATATCTGCACCGCTTGCTGCGATTGGCAAGAGACCTACGGGGGTCAAGACTGTAAAACGGCCACCAACAGCATCTGGTACAACAAATGATTCCCAACCTTCAGCATCAGCTTGGACTTTAACCGCACCTTTCGCTTTATCAGTTGTGGCGTAAATCCGTTTGCTAGCTTCTGCTTGGCCATATTTTTTAACTAAAAGTTCTTTGAAAACACGGAAAGCGATAGCGGGTTCTGTCGTTGTCCCTGATTTTGAGATGACATTGACAGAGAAGTCTTTGTCACCGACATAGTCAACTAATTGTGACAAATAAGTTGAAGAAATTGAGTTACCAGCGTACAAAATTTGTGGTGCTTGGCGCTTTTCTTTAGATTCTAAGTTGACAAATGAACTGTTCAAAAAGTCAATCGCTGCTTTTGCACCAAGGTATGAACCACCAATACCAATGACGATTAAAACATCACTGTCAGATTTGATTTTTTCAGCCGATGCCAAGATACGATCAAATTCTGCTTTGTCATAATCTTTAGGTAGATCAATCCAGCCAGTGAAATCCGAACCTTGACCTGAACCATCGCGTAAAGCTGCATCAAAAGCTGTTACTGCTGGTTGTAAGTAGTCAAATTCGTGCTGCGCAACGAATGGTAGAGCTGTTTTGTAATCAAATTTAATGTGTGACATGTTTTCTCCTTATTTGAACTTCAGGCTAACTTCTTAGGAAAATAGATAATTTCTGAACCTGCGCAAGCGCAGAACCACAAATCCCTAATTTTCTACAAAAGTTTGCGACTACGTCGCATCGCTTTCAGTATCATGCTTTAATGAATTGGTGTGGGAACACACGTTTCTCTTAACGCTCATGCGTCAAGTTGATTTTTTAGCGAACTATTATCGTTTTCACTAAAAAAACAATTTGATTCATTTTACCGCTTTTTAGCGATTTTTTCAAGGATTTGTGACTTATTTTTCAAAGATACTGCGTTCATTTACAAGTATCCGCTTTAGCAACAAAAAAACTCATAAAAGGTTCTGATTTTCAATTTTATAGGTGATGTCTTGGTTAGTCAATTCCAATTTCTTCACGAACAACTGCAACAATCGTATCAACATATTCATCTACTTCTTTATCAGTTGGCGCTTCTGCCATCACACGTAATAAAGGTTCTGTCCCACTAGGACGAACAAGAATACGGCCATTATCTGCCATTTTTTCTGTCATTTTAGCAATGATATCCGCAATCGCAGGCACTTCCATTGCTTTAGATTTCATGCTATTTTCAACACGAACATTAACTAATTTTTGAGGATAAATTGTGACTTGCGCTGCCAATTCTGATAGTTTTTTTCCGGTTTCACGCATAACTTTTACAAGTAAAATCGCTGAGGCTTGACCATCACCTGTTGTATTATTATCAAGGTAAATGATGTGACCTGACTGCTCACCACCAAAATTATGACCGTTTTTCTTCATTTCTTCAACGACATAACGGTCACCAACAGCTGTAATCACACTGTTAATCCCTGCTGCTTCCAAGGCTTTATGGAAACCGAGATTAGACATCACAGTCGTCACGACTGTGTCCTGAGCTAATAAGCCCTTCTCATGCAAGTGATTAGCAACGATGAACATAATCTTATCACCATCAACAATCGCCCCTGTCTCATCAACAGCAATCAAGCGGTCACCGTCGCCGTCAAAAGCCAAACCTAAATCTGAATCATTTTCAACAACTGCTTTCGCCAGATTCTCTGGGTGAGTTGAGCCGACGCCTAGATTGATGTTCAGACCGTCAGGTGTTTCACCAATGACATTGAGGTCAGCAGCAAGGTCACTAAAAACTGTACGAGCGCTAGTAAAAGTCGCACCATTGGCTGTATCAAGCGTGATTTTAAAACCGTCAAAACTGCCTTCTGCAGTATTTTTCAAAAATTCATCGTATTTCCGAACGGCTTCAGAATAATCATGTAAGATACCAAGGCCTTGTGCTGAAGGGCGTGGCAAAGTGTCACGTTCAGCATCTAACAAGGCTTCAATTTCGAGTTCTTGACTATCTTCTAACTTAAAGCCATCTGCGCCAAAGAATTTGATACCATTATCCAAGGCAGGATTGTGGCTAGCAGAAATCATGACACCCGCAGATACGCCATCTTTTTTTACAAGATAAGCTACACCTGGTGTCGCAATGATACCAAGGTCATAGACTTCAATCCCAACGCTCAAAAGTCCTGAAATCAACGATGTCCCTAACATTTGACCCGAAATCCGCGTATCACGCGCAACGTAAACTTTTGGTGTGCCATTTTCGTGTTGCGAGAGGACATAGCCGCCGAAACGTCCAAGTTTAAAGGCCATCTCTGGTGTCAATTCAACATTTGCCTCACCACGCACGCCATCAGTTCCAAAATATTTACCCATGTTCTTGTCTCATTTCCAAATTTTTTATGGGTTATCTAGTATAACTCACTTTTAATTTTATCACCATTATAACTTATTTTTTAACGGGTGTCACCGTCACATCAATCACATTAGGTGAAACCGTCACATTATCTTGTGAAAGTGGTACCTTGAGTGTTGTTTCTTTAGTAATATTCGTCACATCAATATTGGCTGTAATACTTGACACATCATCAATGAACTTCTGCTCACCCGAAATATTTGCAGTCTCTTTAGATAATTTGAAGTTGTAATTCGCAAAAGCACTATCTTTTTTACCTGTTATTTTGCCCACTATCGGGACATCTTTGTTAGGCAGTTCAACAGCCACTTTCATATTGACAGACGTTGGGGATAATTTCGCTGGTAACACTTTACCTGCCTTGTCAATGGCTTGTAGGTATACTTTGCCAGTGTAATCATTGTCCAAAATCACATCACTCGGTAAAATGGCTTGCACTTTATCAATCTGTGTGATGACAGAGGCACCAGATGTTACCTTAACTGTATTCTTGTCAATGCTGATATTTTTCACTTGATAGCCTTCTGGCAATAATTTAAGTGAGACGACAGGTGTAATATTAAAAGTCTTTTCTGCTTTTTTCTCCACCGTCACTGAAATGTTGCCTGGATCGACTTGGGCATTGACGCCTGTTGCTAATTCAACCACTCTAACAGGGACTTCGACTGTCCCTTCTTTGACTTTAGTTAAGTCAACAGCCAAATGGAAACTGCGCGTATCTGGTGTTTTTTCAGCATTAAGTCGTACTAAATTGTATGAAGTCAGATAGACATTGGCGCTACCATCAAAGCCCGAGACGAAATATTTATCCTGATTATATTTCAGCTCAATTGGCACATCATATAGCGTTGTTGAATGTGTCTCTGATGCATTGGTGCGATTACTAGAATTTTTCAATAAGACAGCATTGGCATTGAAAAATAGGACAATAGCAAAGAAGAGACTGACCAGAATATAGATAAATTTTGAGGACACGAAGTCTTTATTTTTCATTTCCTTGCCCCCTCTTTGTCTTCAGTTTCTTCAAGAGTTTGTTTTGCTTATTCATTTTGCTAGTATTCTCTAAATTTTTAATCAAAAAATCATGGAATTCACTTTTAGAAAGATCTGTGTAAAATTCTCCATTTTTGGTAATTGACATAGCACCTGTTTCTTCCGAAACAATCAGGGTAATGGCATCTGAGACTTCAGATATCCCTATCCCCGCACGGTGGCGAGTTCCAAATTCTTTAGAAATATTGCCATTTTCGGTCAGAGGTAAGTAGGCTGACGTTACCGCAATCTTATCCTCTTGAATGATGACTGCACCATCATGCAGGGGAGTATTAGGAATAAAAATATTGATGAGTAACTCAGACGAGATATCTGCATCCAGTTTAATGCCCGTTGAGGTGTATTCTTCTAGCGTTTGAGACTGTTCGATGACAATGAGGGCACCGATTCTGCGCTCACTCATGTAGTCAAATGATTTCTCATAGGCTTTAATATAGTTTGACTGTTTTTGTTTGCCATCTGATAGGCTGAAACTGAAAATATTCGTGGTGCGCCCGAGACTTTCCAGACCACGACGAATTTCTGGCTGAAAGACGATAACGGCAGCTATCACACCATAGGTAATGACTTGGTTCAAGAGCCACTCAAATGTGCCTAGACCCAGCCAACCACTGATGATTTTGAGCATGATAAACAAGAGGACACCGCGAACCAATGTCATCAATTTCGTCCCCTGCACACTTCGCAAGGCGCTATAAATCAAAAAGGTAATCAAACTGATATCGACGATGGCGATAAAAAGTCGCCACGGTGTTAGATTTAGCTGAATTATTTCCTGCCAAGACTGCAGGTTAAAAATCTGATTAAAATCATTCATGGTTTCATTTTACCATTTTTGACTTCTTTTATCAGGAAAAAGGGATGATTTGGCTTAAATTTTTAAGGTCACTGTGCTATTTCAAATCAATGCCCAACATAAGTTATTATAAAATTTTTTTTATATAACCTTATGCAATAACTTTTTTCAATACTCAACTTTAGATTTTAGTAAGTCTACTTTGTTTCAGTGTTGCTATAATTAACTTACAAAAATATTTATTTGAGGCCATCAAATGTCAAAAAAACTTGCTATTTCACTTACACTCTTCTCAGCCTTAATCTCCACTAGTTTCATAACAAAAACTGCAAATGCAGATGAACTTACAATTCCAAAATCTGCAGATACAGTTCTAGCTGATACTAATGACCATATCAAGTATATTGATGAAGAAGGCGTTACATTAACTGGAGCAGACGGTAGTCAGCTTGAAGCACCACTTATTGTAGACAGTCAGATTATTTCTAAACATGGTGATGAGATTGAGAGTGTCACAGAGTATACAACGGATCTTTCAGAATCAACAGTAATCGAAGAAGAAGATAATTTTTTAAAATTGAGTTTAGGGTATATTTTTGGTTTAAAGGTTTCCGCACAAGATTTTGAATATGCCACATCACGATGGGATTCAACAGGTAGCGTTGAGATCAGCACTAAAGTCTATTGGACAAAAAGTGGTATTGATGCAAAAGTAACAAAAACTTCAGGTATCTATAAAATTCACGACAATCAAGTCGCTGTCAGAAGTTCATCTTTAAGAGTTTATAGTAATGGACTTCTTGATAATCAAGAAACAAGTTTTAATTTAGGAACTGCAAGTTCATGGAGTAGATCAGTAAATCATCAGTACGTTAAAAGCAATAATTTATCATCAGGTGGGGCTGTTTATTCTGTTAATTTAATTCACGGTAGTTCTAGTTGGGCTGTTAGTTTAGCAAATCAAGCATGGGCATAAAATTGATGAAAAAAATAATTATTTTATCTCTTCTAACTTTCTTCTCTCTCTTTTTACCTGCAACTTTGAAACCCAATCCCGAAACATTTCAACTGGAGTCTGTTAATTATCTTGCGATTCTTGCGGCTAACCCCGCCTCACTCTGCTTAATCTCATTAGCTATCTTTACTGTCATACTTAGTCATACCACATCTAAAAGCTATCGAAAATTAGCACTTGGTTTCTTGATTGGTACCTATCTCCAATTTATCCTAAGTTATCTTAATTGGGATTATCTCGGCACACATTTTTTCAATGTTTACTTGTATGGTTTTTGGATACAGTTTGCTCTTTCTCTACTAATTTTCATTTTACTCTATCAAGCTAGTCAAATTAATAGAACTTCAAAATAAAAACATTATCCAAATTTCGGACGATGTTTTGCTGTTTACATTTATCTCAACTCTCCCATGACAAAATGCCTAAAAAATGGTGTCTTTCTTTTTCAGCTGGTACTGCCTCAAATT
This sequence comes from Pseudolactococcus yaeyamensis, assembly GCF_054658615.1. NCBI lineage: Bacteria > Bacillati > Bacillota > Bacilli > Lactobacillales > Streptococcaceae > Pseudolactococcus > Pseudolactococcus yaeyamensis. The sequence goes on along the minus strand of NZ_BAAGGP010000068.1, from coordinate 1,225 downwards.
TAGCAAGGTAAGTCTCACTGCTCGCTTCTGAACGATCAGCGACTCCCACTAGAAAATCTTGAAGTTGAGAAAAATCAAAGGTTTGCCGATAATTGTTATCTCGTTCAAGCTTAAACAAGGGAATTTGATAGTCTTGAAACCACGTTATTTTAGGATTTTCCAAAGGACTTTCCAGATAAATCAAGCCATCTATCCGCCGAGACAATTTCGCCATATCTGCCGCTACCAACATATGATTGTAACCAAACAAAAGCCTGATATCGTAGTCACGCTTAGGTTGAAACTGATAGAGATTTTCTAAACTATATTTTTCTGTGACAACTCTCAATCCCAGCTGTTCAAACGAGGCAACCATTTGTTTGACAAAATCGCCATCTCTATCCAAACCATTGCACAAAAGCTCAATATTTTTATCAACATTTTTGGTCTCAAGTAGGGTCGCTGACAAATAAGACCGTGCCAAATCCAAGGTGACCAACTCATCTAATAAATCCCTCGCTGCCTCAACACCAGCCATTGTCCCAAAAATTTTCTTGTCAATTAATTTGATGATGATCGGATAGTCCTTTAATATCGCTTGTTTCAAAGGCAATAGATATGCCACTTGCGGCGCAATCAAGATAACGTCAATCAATTGATTAAGCTCGAAAGCATTCTCTGGACTGATGACATCAACTCCACCATAGACTAATAGCAAATCATACTTTTCTCGATAGGTCGTCTCTTTCGCCATGACAGTGTCTAAATGCGTAGCTGTTACTTTTAAGCCAGGATAGGCTGTTTCTAGTACTGTTACCATTCTGATACAAAACAGACTAGATGACATCCCTCCCGCACAACAAATATAGACAAACATTTTTATCTCCTAACCCATTGCTTTTGCGAGCGCTTTCTTCTCTCATTATAACATAACTCTAGACCACTGATAAAGGATAACCATCTACGATTTGATGCCAAACAAAAACATCATTCAGCCATGAACGATGTTTGATGTGTTATTTTCCTACGCGTTTAGCCCCGAGTTTGACAGTTAAAACTAAAAAATACACCCCCAAAAGCTATTATATCAAGGGATATGATAGTTTTTTGCAACTTCATACTTGTTGTAGACGGTTGGTTTTGATATAATATAAATATGGCATTTGTAAAAGTAACTAAAAATCGTGAAGGCACACAATACGTGACAATCGTTGAAGGTTATCGTGACGGCGATAAAGTCAGACAT
>NZ_BAAGGP010000067.1:0-16739 GCF_054658615.1 Pseudolactococcus yaeyamensis | reverse complement strand
CAAAATATCACTAAGTTTATGTTTTACTTTTATTGCTTGGCGCGGATCTGTGACGCTTTCTAAATACGCGTAGATTTCGTACATCATGAACTCCCTTAATAGCTTTTCTTTTACTTTAACATAAATAAAGATACTAGGGAATTATTTATTTCATGCGTTTGTCGTGAGCTCCACGGTATCTCGTATGTCCTATAAATAACAATGATAGACAAGTTTATCATAACTTGTAATATATCCTTGTTTTAAGAAGTGAGTTGCTTATATCTCGTTAAATCTAAATCATCTTTTTTAATCAAAGTACCAAAGCCTTCACTGGTAAATAATTCAAAAATAAGTGAATTTTTCATACAACCATCTAACAACACTGCCTCGTTTAAACCATTTTGCATGGCGTATTTAATGGCCTCCAGTTTCGGAATCATGCCACCGGAAATTTTACCTGTCGCAATCAAGTGATCAATTTCTGACAGCGTCGTTTCTGGTAGAAAAGACGCTTCATCCGGAAAATTCGAATATAAGCCACGAACATCTGATAATAAAATAAAGCGTTCAGCCTGCAATTCTCCTGCAATCCGACTAGCCGCAGTATCCGCATTGACATTATAAATCTCGCCCGCCGCATCAACACCCGCTGTTGCAATGACTGGAATAGCCGTGGTTTTTGCAATCCGCTCAATAATCTCAGTATTAATTTTCGTGATATTCCCCACAAACCCCAGATCTTCAGACAGCTTCTCAACTTCAATCATCCGCCCATCAATGCCAGAGATACCAATCGCTTCCCCCCCTAGTCGTTGAATATCCCGAACCAGACTTTTATTCACCATGCCCGACAGGGCCGTCAACGCAAGCTCAGCGGTTTCCTCATCGGTGTAGCGCAAGCCATTGATGAACTTCGATTCTTTGCCGTACTTCTCGAGTAATTCATTAATGGCAGGCCCACCACCGTGCACGAGAACGACATTGATCCCCAGTGTCTTCAGTAGCAAAATATCACTCAGGACCGACTTTTTAATGGCGTCGTCCGTCATGGCATTGCCGCCGTATTTGATGACAACCGTCTGCCCCTGATACTTGAGCATGAAAGGTAGCGCCGCCGTCAGCGTTTCTGGTACATTCATAAAATTCCCTCCAATATCGCAACGCCGTCCGACAACTGCGCTTTCGTCATGACTAATGGTGGCAGAAGTCTGACAACGTCTTTGCCTGCGGACAAGACTAGGAGACCTTGGGCTCTGGCTTCTGACAAGACTTGTTGCAACTGAGTACCGTCAGTGAGTTGGATACCGACCATGAGTCCCAGATTTCTGATGGCTTTAACTGTTGGTTTGCTTGCTAATTTTTCCTTGAGCAGTACTTTGAGAAAATCTGCTTTATCAGTCACATCAGCTAAAAAGCCATCTGAAGTCAGTTCAGTCAAGACAGCCTTAGCACTTGCCATCGCTAATGGATTTCCGCCAAAAGTCGAGCCGTGTTTTCCGGCACTAAAACAATCTGCGTAGCAATTTTTAACCAACATGGCGCCAACTGGTAAACCATTGCCTAATCCTTTAGCCGTCGTGAAGATATCCGGTTGCAGTCCGAAATGTTCAAAGGCAAATAATTTACCGGTCCGACCATTACCTGTTTGGACTTCATCAACGATGAGCAGAATTCCCTGTTCTTGACAACTTTTGAGTGCTGCCGAAAATTCTGTTGTGATGGGCGTCACGCCACCTTCACCTTGGACGATTTCAAAAAGAATGGCACCTGTTTGAGGTGTGATTGATGCTTTTAGACTGTCGATATCGTTATAAATGGCTTTTGAGAAGCCTGATACCATTGGCAAAAAGCCGTTTTGGATTTTGTCCTGCATGGTAGCTGACATGGCGCCGAAAGTCCGACCGTGAAAGCCGTCTTCAAAGGCCAAAATTTCTTTGCCTGGTCTGATCAAACGGGCTAGTTTTAGCGCTGCTTCATTGGCTTCTGCGCCAGAGTTTGCGAAGAAAGCCTTGTAGTTATTGGCTTGGTCAAGTAAATCCGCCACTTCTTCTTGCAAAGGATTATTGTAGAGGTTAGAAAGATGGGCGAGGGCATCTACTTGTGCTTTGACAGCAGCTTTGCCCGCTTCAAAAGAATAGCCCAGGTTCATCACGCCAATGCCACTCGTGAAGTCTAAGTATTTTTTGCCAGTCTCATCAAATAGATAAACACCTTCGCCATGGGTAAAGGTCATGGGAATTCTAGTTCCGTAATTTTGGAGTAAATGTGTCATAGGCTTTTTTCTTTCTTAAGAATGGTAAAGGGCATTGATTTCAACGTATTTGTAGGTTAAATCACAGCCCCAAGCTGTTCCAGATTGTGTGCCATTGTTGAGATCTGCATCAATAATAACGACTTTTTCTTTGAGTTTTTCAGAGAGTTCTGCTTGGTCAAAATCAACAGGTGTTGAATGAAGTAAGACCAAATCACCTTGAATTTCCAACTCAATATCTGGGACGTCAAAAGGTGCGACTTGCCCAATTGCTGAAATCACGCGCCCCCAGTTAGGATCAGCACCAAAAATAGCTGTTTTAACAAGGCTAGAGCCCACGATCTGTTTGGCAATCAAACGTGCTGACAGCTCATCTGGTGCGCCAGTAACGTTGACCTCAATGAGTTTGGTTGCCCCTTCACCGTCTGCTGCGATTTTTTTCGCCAAGTCTTGACAGACAATTGCTAGAACAGTTTTGAAAGCTTGGTAATCTTCTGTATCGACTAGGATTTCAGCATTGTCAGCTTGACCATTTGCCATGACCAGCACCGTATCATTGGTAGACGTATCGCCGTCTACCGTGATTTGATTGAAAGTCGTTTCAATTATTTCTGATAGCATGTCCTGCAGCAAGGGTTGGGCGATTTTGGCATCGGTTGTGATGAATCCAAGCATGGTCGCCATATTGGGATGAATCATGCCTGAACCTTTGCAGACACCTGCAACCGTGACCGTTTTGCCTGCAATCTCAACTTCATAAGTCACTTCTTTTGTGACCAGATCAGTTGTCAAAATAGCCTCAGCGAAACCGTTGGTATGCCCATTTTCAGCAGATAATTTGGAAATGCCCAATGCGATTTTGTCCATGGGAAGTTGTTTGCCGATAACACCTGTTGAGCAAACCGCCACATGACTTGGGTTGAGGTCGAATTTTTCTGCCACCAAACGCTGCGTCGTTTTGGCATTGCAAACGCCTTCATCTCCCGTCACGGCGTTTGCAATGGCTGAGTTGACAATAATAGCTTGCGCCACGCCACCTGCGACCACTGCTTTATCCAGATCAATCGGCGCTGCAGCGACTTTATTTGTCGTAAAGACACCAGCAACTGCTGCGGGAACGTCTGAAAGGATGAGCCCTAAGTCCAGTTTTTGGAATTTAAGCTCTGCATGTGTGGCATCTGCCGTGAACCCCTTAGGTGAGGCGATATTTCCTTTGATTGCTTTAAATTTTGTCATGTTATAAAATCGGCACGAGGTCAAGCCCTGCTTTTTCGTCAAAACCGAAAAAGTGGTTCATATTCTGAATCGCTTGCCCTGCCGCTCCTTTCACGAGATTATCAATAACGGTCACAACCGTCAAGGTATTAGTCAGTTCATTATAGCCAAGGCCAATGTCGGTAAAATTTGTACCAACAACACTATGCAAATCAGGCAAGAGACCATCATTTAAGACTCTGACGAAGTATTTATCGTCATAAGTCTGGTGATAAGCCGCTACCACATCTGAGAAGGTGATTCCCTCAGCTAATTTGGCATAGGTTGAAACAAAAATCCCACGATTGACCGGAATCAGAGACGTTGAAAATTGGATTGGTTTAGCATTGACATTCCAAGAGACTAATTTGTTAAAGATTTCCGGTATGTGTTGGTGCTGATTAAGTTTGTAGAGACTGACATTTTCGTTAGCATTAACGTAATGACTGCTGTCGGTCAATTTCTTACCTGCACCTGACAAACCTGATTTGGCATCGATGATGACACTGTCTAGCTGAATCAGGTTGGCTTGATAAAGCGGTGCTAGGCTTAATAGCGTTGCAGTCGCATAACAGCCGGGATTAGAGATGTAAGGTTGCGTCGGTCGGTCAAAATCAGCTAAGACATAATCCGCTTTTGATAATAAATTTTTATGGACGGCTGTTTTTTTGTACCATTTTTCATATTGCGCTGGAATTTTCAAACGGAAATCACCTGACAAATCGACAACTGGAAAGTCTGCTGCGATGAAATCTGTTGCTATCTCTGCTGCAATGCCAGCTGGTGTCGCAAAGAAAACCAAATCTGCTGTAGCCATGATTTCATTAGACGAAAAGGTCTTGATGGTCAAAGCTGCATATTTTGGAAAATTAATCAGTTTTGGGAAAAGGTCTGTTAATTTGACGCCGATATTTGACGTGCCAAAGACATTGACGATTTCAGCGTCTGGATGGCTATGGAGCAGTCTCAGCAATTCTAATCCTGAGTATCCCGAGATACCGATGATAGCTATTTTTTTCATAAGCGTTATCCTTTAATTGAATATATACACAATAATAATGTATATTTTTTCATTTGTCAAGTGGAATGTAGTTCGTTTTGCAAATTTATGCAAGATTTTGTTTAAACTAAACTTGCTAAATGTTTCATGACTTTATCGTTATCTTGATTTTCTAATTCTTGAATCACATGTAAATAGGTGGATTGTGTTGTTGTCATGTTAGCATGACCTAATCTCCGAGCCACCGAAGCAACACTGACACCTGCATATAATAGCAGGGAGGCATGTGTATGCCGTAACCCATGAATTGAGATAATCGAGACACCTGAACGTTTGCATAAACGTTCCAAGTAGTGATTCAAAGTATCATTGTAGACTTTTTTATCTTTGACAAATATAGGTTCATCTACTGCCATTTTTTTAGTCAGTTGGGAAAATTGAATCACAGTCTGCCAATCCAACGGGACTTTTCTCACAGAGGATTTATTCTTAGTCGGTGCAAAGCCTGATTCGACACTTTTATAATCCCAAGTTTTATTAATCGTCACATATTGATGGGCAAAATCAAAATCACCAGGCGTTAACCCTAAGGCTTCTGAAAATCTTAAGCCTGTTTTAGCGATTAACAAAATAAAGTAATCCCAATTCAAGCCTTCATCAAGTACCAAATTATTCAAAACTGCTTGAAGTTCAAATTGATTTAAAAATTTTGTCTTATGCTTACGTTGTTGTGTTCCTTTGATAATCGCTTTTCGTGTCGGATCCCGATGAATCAATTGTTCTTCTAGGGCATCAATGAGTGAACTGCGAATATGCCGATGAAAATCAAGCACGGTCTGACGCTCATGCGTTTTAGCATAATCATTTAATAATTGCTGATAAGCCAAACGCGAGAGCTCATCCAAGGACAAGTCAGGCACTAGTCGCTGTAAATTCTTATGCGTCAACTTATATTTGGCATAAGTCACCTCACGCACTGCATCTTTCTTGTACAACTCCATCCATTGCTTAAAATAAGCGTGTAACTTGATTTGTGTCATTTCAACACCTCCATTTTTATTTGAAGTATAATAACTAGGCAAAGCCATTCTTACTATACAACATCATTATACAGGGACGCAAAATAAAAAACCTGCTCAAAAACAAGAGCAAGTTTTCATACTTAAAATTCACCATAAATGGATTTTGTGACAAACAAATAATTCAATAAATCATTTTCTAGATCATTTTTATAGCGTAAAGCTGGAAGACCCCCCATAGCATTTTCCAGATTTTGATACCAGTCAGATTTCACATAATCATTACTGCTCTTTAATTCATCCAAATAGTTGATTACCTTGTCGCCAACATGATAATGCTGATAAACTTTCAGTAAGATTTTCTGATCAATAGCCCAAGTTTTTGCATAGGCACCTAATGAATCTTGACCAGTTTTGATTCTGAAGGCCTGATAATTATCCGCAACACTGAGGTGATTATCAAGTTTATCTACTGTTACCACGTCAGTCATAAATTTCTCGAGTAATTCGGCATTGTCATTATCACCAAAGGTACGCAATTTTTGAATCGCATCAGTGATTAAACGTTCATTTTCAGCATTATTAGCATCACTTTGATCCAACTGTCCAGACGGTGTTGTCAATTTACCAATCAATCTAATAATCTCAGAGAAAGTAATATCCTGCGTATCAATCAGCTGTGTACCACCGACAAGATCCGCAATTTCGTCTTCTGGACCATCCTCTATTTTTGGTTTCAAATTTTGGTAGGCGCCCAAATATTTCAGCCAGGTTTCTTCTGAAAAAGCTAGCGCTTTAGTTCCAGTTCCCAGCCAATCAAATTCATAGTATTGCTGGAGCAAGTTCAGTTTTTTAGCCACCTGCCTAAAGGCGATGATAAAATCAGTTTGCTCAGGCTCAACATCTTTTATATCTAACCATCTTTCAGGATAAGCTAGACTTTCTTGTAAGGTTTCAAAAAGTGGCACCATTTGTTTCACAACAACTGCATACTCGTCAACAATGACGCGTGAACTTGTCCCACCTGATCCATATAATTTTAACGCTTTTTCAAGGGCATATCTTGATTTAGCTGGATACTGAAAATTCACAATCGTCCCAAATTCTTTATCCTCACCATAAATCCGGTTAGTCCGAGAATAAGCCTGAATCAAGCCTTGTAGTTTTAAATCCCGATCAACATATAGAGTGTTTAATAGTTTCGAATCATATCCTGTTAGCAGACGATCAGCAACAATTAGGAGATCAATATTTTTTTCATTGTTGGCATGTCCTCCATTTTTAAATACCGCTGTAATATCGCTAAAGAAACCACTTTCACCATTATCAGGCTTAGCAGCATCAACTTGATATAGGGGATGTCCCATCTCATGCCAATCTTGAAAAATAGTGGCGAGGTTGTCTTTATCTTTTTGACCTAAATCAGTATTCTCATTACCCGTTGAGAATGTCGCAGTTATATTGAGCTTAAGATCACTCCCTGCTAACTGTTTTTTAAATTCATCATAATAAGCGATCACACGTTGTTTACGTGCAACAGTTAAAAGCCCATTAAACTTATGACTGACTTTTTTCCCGTTAACACCGCCTTTTGAGTGTTTCTCCCAGTTCTCAATGATACTCTTGACCACTTGAGGGATATGCAGTTCATCATGGTATTCCAGGACATTTTCTAACTCGGCACGGCCAATATTAATGCCATCTTTATCCGTTTTTCTATCATTTTCCAATTGCAAAGCATAACGGGCAAGTTCATCATCAGATCGTTTATTTAAAGGATCCGCTTTTTCATGCGCAAGCCATTTTTCTTTTAACAGACTGTAGCTACCGATTTCACCTGTATCAATATAATCTACGTGAAAACCAAGTACATTTTTATCTTTAATCGCTTCGTCAATTGTATAACGATGCAATTCTTTACCAAACATATCCTCAGTTGTTTTCATACGCTCAGAATATTCATTGACAAAGCCAACAGTGTTACTTTCATCAAACAAAGGAGTGCCTGTAAAGCCGAAGAATAAGGTATTTCTCAAGGCAGACTTGATCGTTTGCATCATCTCGCCCATTGTCGTACGGTGTGCTTCATCCACAATCACCGCCATTCTTTTTTTTAGGATAGACTTATCATCACCATTTTCCTGAAGCTCTTTAATGACGTTATTGAGTTTGAAGGTCGTCGCAACAACCACACCTTTTAAAGACGTACTGAGACTTTCACGCAAATCATGCGTATGCGGTGAATCGCTGACTTCGATCGTCTCATACTGGGAATAGGCTTTAAAATTCTTAGAGGTTTGGGCATCCAAATCTTTTCTATCAAGTAAAAAGATGACTTTGTCAAATGTCTTAGACAAGGATAAGGCTGCCTTAAAAGAGGTGATTGTTTTTCCAGAACCAGTCGTATGCCAGACAAAACCACCATGCGGAACGTGCGTCGCAACATCTTTACCAGCAGCAGCATACTCAATTGCTCTTAAGGCTTCAACCTGATAAGGTCGCATCAGCATATGGTACTGATTTTTCGAATCACGTGTATCTTCATTGATAATCAGATAATCCCCTACCATTTGATGAGCCATCGGGATACGCAATAGCGTCTTGACAACATCTGTCATGCTGTTGATACTTTGATTTTTCGAATCAGCCCAATGAAATTGGAAGGCTGGATTAAAGGCTTCCAAGGTTTTAGGTGTCGCAAAATAACGCGTGTCAATATCAGTCATGATGACCATCATCTGTGAAAAAGCAAAAAAGTTATTGGTATATTCACCCTCTTGATAATAACGTCTAAATTGTCCAAACGCCTCATCCGCGTTTTTATCAACGCGTTTTTGCTCAATATTGATGAGTGGCAATCCGTTGATTAAGAGTAAAATATCAAAGCGATTGCGGTCATTTTCAGTCCAAACTTCACGCGCGAGCTGATAAACGGTATCTCCACCATTGACTTTAGCTTTTTCAAAGATGCGTAAGGTGATACTATCATGGGTGATACCTGCTAGGTTGTTGTCTCGAATAATCCCATCTATTTTACCTACACCATTTTCAGAAGCCAGCAGTTTAGCTGCTTGATAAGAATTTTCAAGGGTATTAACTTTTGATAAAACTTGCTGAAATTCAGCATCCGTCAAGTCATGCCCCTCTAATTCCTTAGTGTTTTGTTGATTTAAAATATGGCGCCAATTATCAATCAAAGTCTGATAAGTGACTTTATGCTTCGTGCCATCTAAAAAATCAGGTGCAGTCCAAGACTTAACATTATCATATTTACCAGTCAAACCGCGCACTGTCGCCTCTTGAAATGCTTCTTCGGCTAAATTTTTATTCTGAATCATATCACTTATCTTTCTTAAAATATTTTTGATTATATGGAAAATCCTTGTAATTGCAGGGGAAAATCGCTTATTTTGCTTATGCTCATTAACAGTAATCAGGTTATCTAGTTGCTTGAAAAACTCTCCGATTTTGGTTTGTTCTCTTTTAGATGGTAAAATAATTTTAATTTTAGACATGGCAGAGGCATTTAATTTTGCCCTTCCTCCACCGACTAATAAATCTTTTAGGTTTGATAATTTAATTGCGTATACTAAAAATTTGTTGTCTATTATTTCTATTCCTGAGAGTACGTGAACATGATTGTTAGCCCATATATGACCCTTTACGAACAAAACAGGATAGTTTTTTAAATCATTTGCGCCATCCTCAGCAACTAATACAAATTCGCCTTCATGAGTATAACCTTCAACGTAATCTTGAATTCCATTAGCGCCATAATAGGGTACGTCACCAAAAACTCTATGTGAGGCAGTAACAGGGATTCTTTTATTATCAAAATTAACTACCAAATCACCTAGCTCACACTTCACCCAAGCGTAAACGCAAGAAATTAATAACTAGTAACATTACGCTTGGGTGAAGTGTACTTTAGGTGATGTATTAAATTATGAACAGCCAACTAAATATATTGTCGATAGTGCAGATTATAATGACGCAAATCCCATACCAGTTTTGACTGCTGGGCAAAGTTTTATTTTAGGTTATACTGATGAAAAAAGTGGAATCAAAGTCGCAACTCCACTAGTTCCTGTAATAATATTTGATGATTTTACAACAAGTTCACATTATGTTGATTTTTCTTTTAAAGTCAAAAGTTCAGCTATGAAATTACTTGGTTTAAAAAAAGAAAATTATGATTTTTATTTCATCTTTAATGTATTAAAAAATATTAATTATATTCCAGAAAGTCATGAACGACATTGGATTTCTAAATTTTCAAAACTTCAGGTCATGTTATCAGATATTGAAGAACAAATAAAAATAGGAGAGTTTTTCAAACACCTAGACGACCTGATTACTGTTAATGAGCATAAGCTTTTTAACAGTATATTATCAAGTTAATACCATCATTTCGTAACAATTTTATGAAATCAAAGTGCTTATCTCATAAAAATGGTTTGTATAAACCAATATTTGTAAAAATTTACTTCAAATAATCAGGATTATTTAGTTGAATGATAATCCAAACCAAAAACTTTACGTTGTTTTTTATTCGCTTCATCTGCTAAAAACTTCATAAATGTTTTTAACTCTTTATTTGTCGCATTCTGAGATAGTTGAGAGTAACTATCTCCATACTTATCAACAATTTGTTGTACTTTTTCTCTTTCAGTCATGTAAATTTTCCTCCAAATAGGCTTTCGTATAAAGTTCTGGTAGTATCATTTGAATATTTTCTGTATCAGCATGTGTTTCAGAAATCTGGTTTTGAAAATCTTTGAACAAGATGTTGATTTCAACTTGATCTCTGAATTTTTCTTTTACTTTAATCAGATTATGTCGTGCCATAAAATAAGCATTAATAAAGCGCTCTTTTGGAACATTTCTGCCCTCTACTTTTTCACGTTGTTTGACGAATTCCCAGGCTATCATTGGATCTTGATAAACATAATATATCGAAACATTGTAGTTCCGTTTTAATACTCTCTCAATATTTTTACTAGCAGAAGCTAGGGCGAAAGTACCGTCTAAGAGTAAAGAATAGCCCTCATCAGAAGCACGGTTGAAAATATCTCCCACTAACCAAGAAGCGCCTGACTGAAATTCACTAGAATTAGCACCGTTATAAGTCGGAAACCCCTCACGAAAGCGATCAGCATCAATAATAACCATATTCTGATAAAAAGATAGCAACTCTGTCGCGACCTCTGTTTTACCTGCTCCTGGGCTGCCAGCCATAAAAATAGCATCTTTTGTTGACCCAATGTGTTTGCCCGCTATCACATGACTGTAAAAATCATCTTTATGTTCTTTTGCATACTCTCTTGAATCCAAATGTCACCCTCTTTCAATCATTTATGATAAAAAATGTTCAAAATCTATACAAACATGTCTTTTAGATACGATTTTTTAAGTTCTTTTAACTTATTTAGTTCACGCTCATTAACAGTAATCAGGTTGTCTAGTTGTTTGAAAAACTCTCCGATTTTACGTTGCTCATCTATATTTGGAATTACTATTTGTTTGGACTCCATGTCCGTTTTTGTAATGTGTATCATTGTTGAACCATTAGAATTTGCAATAATTTTCGCTCGATCAGCATCTAAAATTTGTAAAACAAATTTTTTATCTATCTCTTCAGACAGTACAACTTTCCAGATATGATAGTGATAGATTACTTTTTCGCCACTCCAAATATGCGGACCAAATGTTGCGGACCATGTATAGATTAAATCACCATTATCAATATATTTATTATCTGGTAATTCCAAATCAGAATAATACCAGCTGTCATTTGTATAAAAATTTCCGACACGGAGAATTTTATATTTACCACTATCAAGCATTTCTTCTTGTTTATAAGCTCTTCCATTAACAAAAGTAACAACTTTACCTAATTCACACTTCACCCAAGCGTCAGCATAACCAGGAAATCTTAATTCTGGAATATCTGACCCATTTTTAGGAAACATTTTTTCAAGGTAGGATTTTTTCAAATCTTTAAGCTTATTTAACTCACGCTCATTAACAGTAATCAGGTTGTCTAGGTGCTTGAAAAACTCTCCAATTTTGGTTTGTTCTTCAACTAAAGGAAAATAAATTTCAACGCTAGAAATATCATTTGAATTTATTGATTCAAACGTTGAACCAGAGCTAACTGTTGACCAGTAACCTGATAAATGTAATTTAGTTAGATATTGAAATAGAAATTCATTTCCTTTAATTCCTGCTACACCACGTCCTAAGACTATTGAATACTGAGTTTTTCCAATATCTCCGACAGGCGCCCTAACGCTCAGTATCAAATCATTGGGTTCAGCTTCTTTAGTAACTTGCGTTGTCCATATGCGAGGATAAACCCAACCATTTTTTAAGTCAGCATTTCCTTGTACTAAAATTTTAGAGTTTTGTATAGGTCTTTCAATGTAATTATTTGAATCAGGTGATTGACCCATTACAATATTTACTTTTTTTCCCAACTCACACTTCACCCAAGCATCAGTATACCCAGGAAATCTCAACCGAGGGACGTTCTTATTTTGATCACCCATAGTTCACCCCTCTATCAATTGTGCCATCATGCTTTGTAGCTCTGCTTCAAGCGCTTTTTTCTGAGCTTGAATATCCTGCAATGTATCGCTATAACGATCAATGAGTGTGCTGAGTTGGTCAAGTTCTGAGTCTATGGCGTTGTCAAGCAACTTAATCATATCCACTTCAAATGAACCAAACCATTTTTCAAGGAGAAGTGTTTTGACTTCATCTTCTGTTAGATTAGCATAGCGAGCAATGGTCATCTCATCTAATGCTTCTGCTGCTTTTTTCAAAGTACGGTTAGCATCACTTTTCAGTTTATCAGCGGCGGTAAACGCTTTTAACCAAGTCAATACATCATCTTCAGATGTTTTATCATAGTCCTTCAAGTCTGATTTAATATTGTTCTTCTGAACTTTACCCTCTTCATAGTAAGCTTCTAAATCAGCATTTGACTGTCCCTCTTCGACTAAGGTATTATAGGCTTCATCAGCTTCATCTGCAGCTTGTTGCAGTTGTGTCACGTCCTGCAATTCATCTATAAAAAGAACTTTTTGAACAAGCGTTTTGGGTATCACACGCCCATTACGGCCTATCACTTTCCCTTTATTATTAGTCTCTGTCACCACTTCTTGACCAGTTTGGATCAAGCCGAACTTTTGGATCAATTCCGTATCTTGTGTTAAAAATGCTGTCCAAAGATTTGCGACAACCTGATATGCTGCATACTGATCCACAATATCATCAATTTTCAGCGCTTGCTGAGCGTCACGGGACATCTCAAATTTCAAGGCTTCAAGTGACAGCTCAGGTGCTAGGTTAATCAAACGCGCAAACCATTTCTCAACAAAGGCCGAAATACTTGTCTGATAAGCATTTTTACTGGCGATCACTTCATGTGCCTGATAAATGGACTTGCGCAAAACTTCTTTATCAATGTTAGCTTGCAGGTAGCCAGGTCTGATGACATCAAACGAGGCATTCAATTCTGCTTTGGCTAATTGATTAATAACATGTAAATTTTCAAGTGCATATGCAGGGACACCACCTTTTAAATGACCGTCTACATCTTGAACATCTTCCTGTGTAATGGACTCGACATAACGCGGAATGTTAAGGTTCCAATCATTTTCACGAATCTCATCGAGGGAAGCTAGATGACTAAAGCCAGGAATCTCATCACGAGTTTTGACTGTATCGACAATCTTAGCAATGTCACGCTCACGCAACTTGTTTTGCTTGCCATCTTTGACGAACCCATCAGATGCGTCAATAATCAGCACCTTATCTCCATTGTTTCTATTTTTCTTAAGCACCATGACGATAACTGGGATACTTGTATTTGTAAATAAGGTTGAAGGCATACCGATAATAATATCAATCTGATTGCGTTTGAGCAGATTTTGACGAATCATCGCTTCATCGCCACCACGGAATAGCACCCCATGTGGTAAGACAATCGCCATTGTCCCTTCATTATCAAGGTGATAAAGACCATGAAGTAGAAAAGCGAAATCAGCTTTTGTCTTGGGGGCAAGCGCACCATAATCTTGATAACGTGGATCTGTCAAAGTAGCTTGCTCATAAGCGCTATCATCCCCCTTGCTCCAGTTATGCGAATAAGGTGGATTCATGACTACTGCATCAAACTGTTTACTTTGTTGCGGATTCCGCTCATCTTCTGGCCAATCTTCTCTCAAAGTGTCACCATTGTTGATAGTCATATGGTCAGGCTGAACGCCATGGAGCAAGAGATTCATCCGTGTGAGGTTAAAAGTCGCAGTATTGTATTCTTGACCATAATAACGCAACAGTGTTCTATTTTCAGTATCTAGATGCTTAGCAACTGTTAAAAGAAGCGAGCCAGAACCAACAGTTGGGTCATAGATAGTTTTGATACTATCAGTAGTACTCGTGATGACTTGCGCCATGACCTCTGAAACTTGACGAGGCGTGTAGAATTCTCCCGCTTTCTTCCCTGACTCCATGCCAAATTGGCCGACTAGATACTCATAGGCATCACCAAGAACGTCCGTTTTTTGCAGCTCTGCCATGTCTAAGTCAGCAAATAATTTGATCAATGCGCGTAAATTTTTATTACGTGCATTCAAATCGCCACCCAAATCAGGACTATCAACATTCATGGAACTAAATAAACCATCAAAATCATGTCGATTACTTGACCCTTGAATATTTCGATTGAAGTTATTGATCGCATCTTTGATATTTTGGACTTCAAAAGTATTATTCTCTATTTTTTTGATCCAGGTTTGATACAAATCCTCCGGCTGAACATAATAGCCAAGTGTTGAAATCAATGCTGCATTGACCTGAACACGCATATCATCAGCTGCTAAATATTGTTCATAAGCTTCTTCACTAGGAATTTCTGCATATTCCGAAAAAGATGCTAGCGTTTTATCACTCAGAAATTTATAAAACATAATCCCAAGCATATAGTCTTTATATTTCGAAGCATCCATTGAGCCACGTAGCTGTTCAGCACCATCCCAAAGGCGGGCATATAAATCTTGATTTGTTTGAATCGTCATTTTGTCTCCTAGACACAATTTTTTCACTATTTGAAATCCGTAGAATACTGCTATTTTACGGTTTTTCCCATCTTCTATTATACAATAAATCACCACAATTAATCGAAAAAAACGCATTGCTGCGAATTTTCAATAGATTATTCATCATCCATACTCAAAACGCTCAAGAAAGCTTCTTGTGGCACTTCGACAGAACCGATGGACTTCATGCGTTTCTTACCTTTTTTCTGTTTCTCGAGGAGTTTGCGTTTCCGAGAAATATCACCACCGTAACATTTGGCGAGGACGTTTTTACGTAGGGCTTTGATATCGCTACGGGCGACAATTTTTTGCCCAATGGCGGCTTGAATTGGAACTTCAAATTGTTGACGTGGGATGATTTTCTTGAGTTTGTCCACGATAATTTTACCACGTTCGTAGGCAAATTCTTTATGGACGATGAAACTCAAGGCATCGACACGTTCACCGTTAAGCATGATATCCATCTTAACAAGAGAACTCTTACGGTATTCCGAAATTTCATAGTCAAAGCTGGCATAACCTTTGGTACTTGATTTCAGCTTATCGAAAAAGTCGAACACAATTTCTGACAATGGCATTTGATAAATCACGTTGACGCGATTTTCATCCAGATAATCCATGGTCACAAAATCCCCACGTTTACGCTGTGCTAACTCCATTACGGCACCAACATAGTCTTGAGGGACCATAATTTGTGCTTTGACAAAAGGTTCTTCAATATTATCAACACGTGTCGGATCAGGAAATTCAGAGGGATTGGCTACTTCTAATACTTCACCATCTGTCGTATTGATATGATAGACCACACTTGGGGCTGTCATGATCAAATCAATATTGAATTCACGTTCCAAACGTTCCTGAATGACATCCATGTGCAGCAAACCGAGGAAACCACAACGGAAACCAAATCCGAGGGCTTGAGATGTTTCAGGCTCAAACTGAAGACTGGCATCGTTAAGCTGCAATTTATCCAAGGCTTCACGCAAATCATTGTATTTATTCGATTCAATCGGATAAATACCCGCAAAGACCATCGGATTTAACTGTTTGTAGCCATGTAATGGTTCTTCAGCAGGATTATCCGCCAAGGTAATGGTATCACCGACACGCGTATCGGCAACTGTCTTAATGGCAGCAGCGATATAGCCAACGTCACCTGTTGCTAAGAAGTCACGACCAACTGTTTTAGGCGTGAAAATACCAACTTCTGTGACATCAAAGGTCTTGCCATTGCTCATGAGCTGAATTTTGTCGCCAGGTTTGACGATGCCATCCATGACCCGAACTTGAAGAATAACGCCACGATAGGCATCATAAACTGAGTCAAAAATCAAAGCTTTCAGAGGATTATCGACAGAGCCTTGCGGTGCTGGTACCTTTTCAACAATTTGCTCCAAGATTTCTTCAATCCCGATGCCAGCTTTAGCTGATGCCAAAACCGCCTCTGAGGCATCTAAACCAATCACATCTTCAATTTCCGCGCGAACACGTTCTGGATCTGCTGCTGGCAAGTCAATTTTATTGATAACCGGCAAGATTTCAAGGTCATTGTCCAAGGCCAAATAAACATTGGCAAGGGTTTGAGCTTCGATTCCTTGCGCCGCATCCACAACTAAAATCGCACCCTCACAAGCCGCAAGAGAACGTGACACTTCATAAGTAAAATCGACGTGTCCGGGCGTGTCGATCAAATGGAAGGTATAATCTTCACCATTCTTAGCTGCATAATTCAGCTCAATCGCATTCAGCTTGATTGTAATCCCACGCTCACGCTCCAAATCCATCGAATCTAGAAGTTGTGCTTGCATTTCACGCGCCGTTACCGTTTTGGTTTGCTCCAAAATACGGTCAGCCAGCGTCGACTTCCCGTGGTCAATATGGGCAATAATCGAAAAATTTCGAATATTTTTTTGCCGTGTTTTAATTTCATTTAAGTCTATCGTCATAAGCTTTATTTTACCATATTTTCCCCAAATAAAAAACCTGTCGCAACTACACGGTCGTTTCATAAATTTTTCAAGACAGACCGCAAGATGTCCTCATTTATCAGACACTTAAGGATATTCTGCTTCAAATAATTACGATGAGCTAAAATAGCGAGTTTTCTAAAAACATTTAAAGTTTTT